>CALYSH010000151.1 GCA_945485625.1 uncultured Lachnospiraceae bacterium
GAAGACGGAACACAATTGATGTTAGAAGATGGAACTTATTTATTACTAGAATCCTCTTAAAATGAAATGGAACTTAAATGACTTTTGAATAAATAAGACAAAAGATTTAAATATGATAAGAAACTTAATAGATTCAGTAATAATAAATAGAAAGTGATAAAAAAATAATATGGGTCAAACTCCTCCTATTATTTTAATGTAAAGTAAGGATTTATTTGTCTATAAAAAGAAAAAATTCAAATGGCGAATGGGGGTTTGAATCGTTACAATATTTTGAATAATTTTTTATAAAATGAAACATACTATCTTCAAAGCATGTGACCGCGCAGGCAACACAGGCTTTTTCAAATAAATCATTTATAATCTGCGCAGAAATGGGGATGTTTATGAAAAAGAAAGGTATTTCAAAGAAAATGAAGAAGCTGCTGGCTTTGAGTCTGGTATGTGTATTCGTACTGGCTCTCTGCGCCTGCGGCGGAAATAACAATGACAATTCCGGCAATATGGCCGGGACGGACTCTCAGCAGAACCAGCCGGGCAACAACGGCACAGGCGGGGGCACTTCTACCACTCCCTCCACCAACGATTCTACTTTAAATAACACCACTCCATCGGATTCCTTTAACAACAGCGTAACCGAAGGAACCAATCACACCGGAAACGGCACCGGCTCCACATTGCATGCTGCGCGAAACGCAGTGGACGGTATGATCGACGATGCGGCAGACGGCATTGAAAACATCACGGATGATCTCACCGGTCAGCCCGGAAACAACACCAATGGAAATAATACCAACGGAAACACCACCACCGGTACCGGAACCGGCACTGCTTCAGGCACCGGCTCCGGAGCACGTACCGGTGCCGGAACACGTACCGGAGTACGCTAGTTCATCGCCGCAGTGCAATCTACCCGGAGCATGTTTATTGTATCTGAAACAAAGCTTTCCATACAATAAAGAGGACGCCCTGAAGCGTCCTCCTCTACATAAAACTACATTGTACCATCGATTACATCGGACATATTATACATACCGGGGCCTTTTCCTGCCAGGAATTTCGCCGCCTGAATCGCACCCTTCCCAAATACAGCCTTGGAATAGGCTCTATGGGAAAAGGTAATCACTTCATCCGCACCGGCGAAGATTACATCATGGTCCCCCACAATGGTTCCCCCTCGTACTGCGCTGATACCGATTTCCTTCACCGGTCTCTTTTCTCTTCTCTGACTTCTGTCAAATACATACTCATACTCGGAATTCAATTCCTCATTGATGGAATCTGCCAGTGCAAGCGCTGTTCCGCTGGGTGCATCCACCTTCAAATTGTGATGTTTTTCCACAATTTCAATATCAAAGCCTGCAGGAGCCAGAATAGCGGTTGCCTCCTTCAGCATCTTCAATAAAAGGTTGATACCCAGGGACATATTTGCAGAGCGAAGAATTGCCACCTTTTTGGAAGCCTCATTTACCTGGTTCAGCTGTTCCTCACTTAAGCCCGTGGTACATAGAACACAGGGAAGCTTCTTCTTAACACAGTAATCCAGCATTTTGTCGATATCCTTTGCAGCCGCAAAATCAATCAGGCAGTCCGCTTCCACATTCAAAGAATCAAAGTCCGGGAATACCGGGTAAGTATTCCTGCCCGCATCAAAAATATCCACACCTGCCACCATCTCCGCCTCCGGATCGGTGCTTAACAGATTGCTGATGCTCTGTCCCATTTTACCGTTACATCCACGCATTATTATACGGATCATATTTATTCCTCTTTTCTTCTGTCTGTCACAAAATTATAAGATGCCGAATCCCTTCATAGCCTTCTCAAGTCTTGCTCTCGTTGCATCCTCCATAGGAGTCAACGGCATACGCAGAGGGCCCACTTCCATTCCCATCATATTCAATGCAGTCTTTACGGGAATCGGATTTACCTCACAGAACAATGCATTGCACAATTCCATCGCACGCAGCTGCCCCTTCAGGCTTCCCTGTACATCACCTGCCAGATACTTTGCGCAAATCTCATGTGTTTCTCTGGGAGCCACATTGGACAATACAGAAATAACACCCTTACCGCCCAAAGACATAATGGGTACAATCTGGTCATCATTACCGGAGTAAATATCCACCGCACCCTCTGCAATTGCTGCCAAATGTGCAATCTGGCTGATATTACCGCTGGCTTCCTTTACACCAACAATATTCTCTACATCTCTGCAAAGTCTGACAATGGTCTCCGGAAGGATGTTGCAGCCGGTACGGCTGGGTACATTATAAAGAATAATCGGCACCTTTACCGATTCTGCAATGGTCTTGAAATGTGCATACAAACCGTTCTGGGTAGCCTTATTATAATAAGGGCTTACCAAAAGCAGACCGTCTACTCCGGACTTCTCAGCCTCGGTAGAAAGATATACCGCTGTTTCCGTACAATTGGAACCGGTACCGGCAATCACGGGAATCCGCTTGTCAACCACTTCCACACAATACTTTATCACATCCAAATGCTCCTCATGAGTCAATGTGGATGCCTCACCGGTCGTACCACATACAATAATCGCATCGGTACCGTTTTCAATCTGGAACTCCACCAACTTCCGGAAGCATTCGTAATCCACCTCTCCGTTCTGTTTCATGGGTGTAACAATTGCTACACCTGCACCTGTAAAAATTGACATATTTTCCTTCCTTTCCGTGCAGTTTTCTCCGCACACAAAAACCGCCAGCGTGATAAGCGCTGGCGGATAATACACGTGACATATCCTCTCGATAGCGCCCCATCTGCTTCCAGATGACAGTCATATGACTCTTAATCATATGCCCAAGACCGAACCCGCAGGATATTCGGACTTTCGGCGTCTTCCCCTTTTGTGTCATCCTCCTCTGCACCTGCTGCATCAGATAACCTACTCTTGAAACACGCAACCTCTATCTACTGTTTATGACTGTATGATAGCATTCCTTTTCAAAACTGTCAACTTTTTCTTTTTCCGGATTTTTCAGTGTCAAAAGCTTTATACACTGTACTCTGAGGCCTGTGCCGGCTCCTCCTCGCAGACCAGTTCCAGCTTGCTTACGGAAACCTCAAAGGCTACTCTCTTCTCCACGTTATCCTCATCCAGCTTTTTCATGTACTCCCTGCTTTGAATTCTGCCCCAGATGGCACAGCGTTCTCCCACCCGAAAGCTGCTTGCATATCTTGCATTCCTTCCCCAACAGATACAGGGAATATAATCCGACTTTCCGTAGGGACGATTTACCGCCAGCAATACATCCGCAATTTCCCTCCCCAAAGGAGTTCTTCGATAAATCGGTTCCTTGCAAATGTATCCGTCCAGAAATATCTGATTGGTTCTGGAGCTCTCCTCCAGATCCTCCAGGAACTCCACCTCCCTGGCAAATACGGATAATACCAGGCGGTTCTTCCGTTCCTCATGTCGGTTATAGGAACGGAACTGTCCATTGACACAGATATACGCTCCAATATAATTTCCGGTCACATCCAAAAGTCGTTCCGACACCATAACCGGAATAATGTCGTAGCTTTCACTCAGTCGTTTCACCTTTACATCCACCATGTAAAAGCCTTCTCCGAAAATTTCGTGACTATACGAAAAATCGCTTACGATTTCTCCCATAACCGTTACCTGATTGTTTTCAATAACCTTATCTGTCATTTTGTGTTCTCCCTTCTACACCTTCGGACTTTCACCTTAAGTACTAATCTATATATACTATACTTTATCCGGCTTTAGTACGGTTTCTCACCGCAAGTTTCGACAAGAACCATCATTATTAAGCAGGGAATTTATTTTTTCGGTCAGTTCTTGCACGATATGATATTTAGTGATATACTGTTCGAGTTTATAATAAGTGATTTTGATTCAGAAAGGCAAGAACTATATGAAGCAAAAAAGAGAAGACGTAAGAAACATTGCAATCATCGCCCATGTTGACCACGGTAAAACCACTCTGGTCGATGAGCTGTTAAAGCAAAGCGGTGTGTTCCGTGAAGGTCAGGAAGTTGCCGAACGTGTTATGGATTCCAACGATATCGAAAGGGAACGCGGCATTACCATTCTGTCCAAGAATACCGCTGTCATGTATAAGAATACAAAGATAAACATTATCGATACCCCCGGGCACGCGGACTTCGGCGGCGAGGTAGAACGTGTGCTGAAAATGGTAAATGGTGTTGTTCTGGTTGTGGATGCCTTTGAAGGCGCAATGCCCCAGACCAAATTTGTTCTCCGAAAAGCTTTGGAATTAAAGCTTCCTGTCATTGTATGTATCAACAAAATCGATCGTCCCGAAGCAAGACCCGATGAGGTTGTGGATGAAGTGTTGGAGTTGTTCTTAGAGTTGGATGCAGACGATTCCCAGCTGGATTGTCCTTTTGTCTACGCTTCCGCCAAGGCCGGTATTGCTTCCCTTGACGCGGATACTCCCGGCACCAACATGATTCCCCTGTTCGAAACCATTCTGGACTATATTCCCGCACCCGAGGGAGACCCGGATGCAGGCACCCAGGTTCTGATCAGCACCATTGATTACAACGAATATGTAGGCCGAATCGGTGTGGGAAAAGTAGACAATGGTACCATCCGCGTCAATCAGGATGTAGTAATCTGCAACCATCATGAACCGGATAAGCAAATCAAGGTAAAGGTAAGCAAGCTTTATGAATTTAATGG
>CALYSH010000152.1 GCA_945485625.1 uncultured Lachnospiraceae bacterium
ATTAAATATAGAAGAAGACCATTTGGATTTCTTCAAGGATTTGGAGGATATCCGTTCCTCCTTCCGTCGATTTGCAGAGCTGCTTCCTGCAGACGGATGTCTCATTATCAACCGGGATATTGAACGCCTGGACGAAATTACCCATGATCTTCCCTGCAGGGTGATTACCTTCTCCTGTGGAGAGCATGGGGATTATCATCCCGTAAGTCTGACCTATGACACTCTGGGCCACCCCACCTTTACAATTGCCACTCCGGGCGGCATGGGCGAAGTACTTTCCCTAAAGGTTCCCGGCCTTCATAATGCGGGAAACGCCTGTGCTGCTTACGCGCTGGCTGACTTTCTGGGTCTGGACCCTGCCCAAACCGCAAAAGCCCTGAATGAATTTACCGGCACCGACCGGCGTTTTGAATACAAGGGAAGCATCGGCGGCGTCTCCGTCATCGACGACTATGCCCACCATCCCACAGAGATAAGCTGTACGCTCCGCGCTGCGCAGAATATGCCTCACAATACACTCTGGTGCGTCTTCCAGCCTCATACCTTTACAAGAACCAAAGCGTTTATGAAGGAATTTGCCCGGGCCCTGTGTCTGGCAGACAAGGTAATTCTGGCAGATATTTATGCGGCCCGTGAAACGGATCATCTGGGAATCAGTTCAGAAACCCTTCAGAAGGAAATTCAGGCCCTGGGCCATGAATGCGAGTACTTTGAAACTTTTGACGAGATTGAAAATTTTCTTTTGGAAAATTGCATAAACGGTGACATGTTGATAACTATGGGTGCCGGAGATGTGCATAAAATCGGGGAAAATCTGCTCGGGAAATAATTGTCCACAATATCCACATAGGATAATAGCTCCAAAAGCTTCCTTCCATGTGGATATTTTTCGTTTCTCTGTGGATAATTCATAAGGGAAAACCAATGTGTTTTTGCACTGTTTTCCTGTTCATATAAAACTTTTCCACATTATCCACATTATCCACAAAAACCCGGGAGCCCCGTATTTACGGCACTTTCGGAAAAATTAACTATTTCTTTTTTGAAACCCTTATGCTATACTTCATTTTGCTGAAATGAAGATGGGCGAAAGGTTGTGTAGTGTAGTAATGGCTCGGTTAAAGATATACAAGGACAACTACGTGGACTCCACCGTTGTCTCCAATCGATTTATTGATGAATATATGAAGGACGCCAATGACGCGCAGTTAAAGGTTTATCTGTACCTGATTCGCATGTTGAATGCAAATCAGGCAATTAGTGTGTCCGATATTGCCGATAAATTCAACCATACCGAGAAGGACGTTATGCGCTCTCTGAAATACTGGGAGAAGCAGAAGCTTTTGACTTTGGATTATGATGATGACAAAAATCTGTCCGGAATTCACCTCTGCGACTTAAGCACCGACCACAGTCCCGCCGCGTCGGAACAGGCGATTCAGACCGTGCAGACCCTCGCTCCCATCCGTTCCTTACCTGCATCTACCGCAGAACCGGAAACAGAAATCGCTCCCTCTCCTTATGAGAAGCCGGTTTATTCCCTGGATCAGCTGAAGGAATTTAAGAGCAGAGAATCCACCTCCCAGCTGTTGTATGTTGCGGAGATGTATATCGGAAAACCTCTGACCCCTTCCGAAATCAAATCCATCCTCTTCTACTCGGATGTACTTGGTTTCTCTTCCGATTTGATAGACTACCTGATCCAGTACTGCGTAGACCGCGGCAAAAAGGATTTCAAATATATAGACAAGGTTGCTGTCAGCTGGGCGGAAGAAGGAGTCACTACCCCGAAGCAGGCCCAGCGCCATGCCAATAAATATGACAAGTGCGTGTATACCATCATGAATGAGCTGGGTAAGACCGGCTCCCCCACCGCTAAGGAGATGGAATATATCAATCGCTGGACCAAGGAATATGGTTTCACCACCGATATTATTCTGGAGGCCTGTGAGCGAACCGTACTTGCAACAGACAAACATCGTTTCGAATATGCGGAAGGAATCCTGAGCAGCTGGAAGAACCAGAATGTACATCACAAATCCGACATTCAGCGCATGGACGATTTGTACCAGAAACGCAAGAGTGCTCCCAGACAGGCAGGCACCACCAATCGTTTTAATTCCTTCACACAGAACAACTACGATTTTGAAGCATTGGAAAAACAGCTGTTAAGCAATTGAAAACCGAAAGGAAAAGACAATGGCACTGAGTAACTCCCAGTACGAATCCATTATAAGAGGCTACGAAAAGACAAGGGACCAAAACAGATATCTGGAGCAGGAGCGCAAACGGATTGTTTACGAAAGGATTCCCGAATTGGCCGCTTTGGATGATGCTAGGACGGACTTGGTGCTTTCTTATACCGCTTCTTTGCTGGAAGGAGCTTTCGACGATGCTCCCAAAGCCAAAGCGGACCTAAGCAGCATTCGCGCAAAACGAAGCGAGCTTCTTCGAAAAGCAGGATATCCGGAGGATTACCTCTCTCCTATTTATACCTGCCCGGACTGCAGGGACACCGGCTACATTACCGAAGACGGAATCCGAACAAAGTGCCACTGCTTCCGCAATCAGGAAATCAAACTGTTATATCAGCAATCCAATATTCAGGAGTATATTGAGAAAAACAACTTCTCCACTCTGACCTACGAACATTGTCAGGGTGAGGACCTGGAGCATTTAAAGGGAGCCGTGAAGGTCAGTTTAAACTTTATAAAGACCTTTGGCACACAGGAGAACAATCTTCTGTTTTACGGTACGGTAGGTACCGGAAAAAGCTTCCTTTCGGGATGCATTGCAAGAGAGCTGCTTTGCCAAGGTTACTCCGTGGTATATTTTTCTGCCATCAACCTGTTTGATACCCTGGCCCGTTATTCTTTTGACACAAAAGAGAAAGAAACCCTTTACAATTTCTGCAAAGACTTATACAATAATGACTTGGTGATTATAGACGACCTGGGTACAGAGCTCACAAACAGCTTTGTTACCTCTGAGCTTTTCTCTCTTATGAATGAGAGACAGCTGAACAAAAAGGCCACGATTATCTCCACCAATCTGAATCTGAGTGAGCTTCGTGACCGCTACTCCGACCGTGTCTTCTCACGTATCACACACAGCTACCAGCTGTGCAAGCTGACCGGTCCGGATTTCAGGATGTACAAGAAAGTTCATTAAATGATAACTATTCATGTAGTTCTGAATAGTTACATTACATGATTGAAACATGAGAAAGTGAGGATTTGAAAATGGGTAATCGCGAAGAAAAGCGAAATCTGGAAACCATTCCCGTAGGCTCTCTGGGAATCATCGCTCTGGATGGATGTAAATCCCTTGGCGAAAAGGTGGACAGTTATCTGGTAAAGTGGAGACGCGAACGGGAAAGTGAGCACAAGGATTCCCTGGCATTTGCCGGTTATCAGAGAGATACCTATCTTTTGGATACAAAGGTTCCCCGATTCGGTTCCGGAGAAGCCAAGGGAATGATTCTGGAATCCGTCAGAGGCGACGATTTATACCTCCTGGTTGACGTTTTAAATTACTCTATGACCTACTCCCTGTGCGGACATGAAAATCATATGTCTCCTGACGATCATTATCAGGACTTAAAGAGAATCATCGCTGCCGTGGGCGGAAAGGCCAGAAGAATCACGGTAATCATGCCCTTCCTCTATGAAAGCCGCCAGCACAAGCGTACCGCCAGAGAGTCTTTGGACTGTGCGCTGGCATTGCAGGAGCTGGTCAGCATGGGCGTGGACAATATTATCACCTTCGATGCACACGATCCCCGTGTTCAGAATGCAATTCCTCTTCACGGGTTTGAAACCGTACAGCCCGCATACCAGTTTATCAAGGGTCTCCTTCGAAATGTAAAGGACCTGCAGATTGATACCGAGCATATGATGGTAATCAGCCCGGATGAGGGTGGTATGAAACGTGCCATTTATATTGCGAACGTTCTTGGTCTGGACATGGGTATGTTCTATAAGAGACGTGATTACACCAGAGTAGAAAACGGCAGGAATCCTATCGTTGCCCACGAATTCCTGGGTACCAGTGTGGAAGGCAAGAACATGATTATTATCGATGACATGATTTCCTCCGGTGAAAGTGTTCTGGAGGTTGCTGCCGCCCTGAAGGAGCGCAAAGCAAATAAAATTTTTGTCTTCTCCACCTTTGGATTGTTCACAAGCGGCCTGGAGCGGTTCGACGCAGCTTACGAGCAGGGAGTCATTGACAGAGTCCTTACCACCAACCTGATTTACCAGACACCGGAGCTGTTGAAGCGCGAATGGTATATTAATTGTGATATGAGCAAATACATTGCCTACCTGATTGATACCTTAAACCACGATTCCTCCATCAGTGATCTCCTGAATCCCAGCGAGAGGATTCAAAATATCGTAAACCGTTATAAGAACGGGGAAAACTTAAACTAAAGCATTAAAAGGGCAGCCCTAAAACATGGGCTGCCCTTTTTCAGCTTTTCAATTTTATTTGAAGACGCATAATTTCCTGAAAAATGAACATCTATATCACATGAAATATTAACATCTGATCTAATGTAGCATCTTCTATTAAACAAGGAATCCCGCCACGCACAGTTATCTCAAGATGATAAAAATACAGGCAACGATTAATATGTTGAATCAATAATTGTGATCTTCTTTTATAACCATAATGTTTA
>CALYSH010000153.1 GCA_945485625.1 uncultured Lachnospiraceae bacterium
ACAGAGAATTCGTTTTGACAAGCTCTCCTTCCATGGATATTCTGATTTCCAGCAATCTGGAGCGTCTGATCTATAGAATCGCCGGAAATGATTCCGAAAAGAACAAAGAGCTGATGAGCGCTTTGAGCGGCCAGGGCAAGTATGAGATTACTGCTGAGATGAGGGAGCAACTGAAGGATTTCTACGGAAATTATGCAAGCGAGGCAGAGACTGCTGCGATTATCAAGAAGATTTACGAGGATTGCGGTTATGTTATTGATACCCACACCGCAGTGGCTGCAGCAGTATATGAGAAGTATGTGGCAGAGACCGGAGATACCAACAAGACCGTGATTGCTTCTACTGCCAGTCCTTTCAAGTTCACCAGAAGCGTAATGAATGCCATTGACGCAAAGTATGACAGTATGGGGGATTTCGAACTGGTAGACGAGCTTTCCAGGCTTGCAAATGTGACGGTTCCCAATGCAATTGAGGAGATTCGTACCGCACCTGTGGTTCATGACAATCAGTGCGATGTAGACCAGATGCAGAATGTGGTAAGAGGATTCCTGGGAATTTAATCAGAAAAACCATGGGCTCGGACGATTGTCCGGGCTCTTGCTATATTTGACTCGGAAATGGTGCTCAATGAATCGAAGGAGGATTGCTATGGTATACGAATGTGATGATACAACAAAGGTACGGGAATTGTTTGCGGGTTGGAAGGAAACACTCATCTATTCCTGCCTGCAACAGGTGATGGGGAAGATATATGTGACCGATTTGGATCATCCGAAGTCGGCGTTTGCCTTTGTGGGGTGCTTTGGCTTCTTTGCAGGGAAACCGGACAGAGAGCTGGTGGCCCATAAGCCGGGGGGCTTTGTGATTCTTACCCCTCAGAATGAGGCCTGGGCGAAATTGATTGAGGAATGTTACCCGGATGCAAAACGAGTGATCCGATATGCCATCAGGAAGGATACCAGGTTTGATACGGAAGCTTTGCAGAGAAATGTAGAGGAGCTTCCGGAGGGCTATGAACTGAGAGCCATTGATTCGGCGCTTTACGATAAATGCCTGGAAAATCCGGTGACGGAAGATTTTGTATCTGTTTTTGAGACAAAAGAACGATTCCTTCAACTCGGCAGAGGAATGGTGATTCTGAAGAACGGGGAGATTGTAGCAGGCGCCTCCTCGTATACAAGGTATTTGGAGGGTATTGAGATTGAAGTAGATACCGTAGAATCGGAACGAAGAAAGCATCTGGCAACCATTGTATGCTCTGCGCTGATTTTAAACTGTCTGAAGGAAGGGTTATATCCCAGCTGGGACGCCCAGAACAGGAATTCCGTGCGCCTGGCAGAAAAGCTGGGCTATGAATTTGACCATGAGTATGCGGTTTATGAAGTATCATCAGAGGCAAGAACCCATTAATGTGTGAGGAAGGTTGTATTATGAATCAGACAAATGAAAAACCGGAATTAGCTGAAAACATAAAAAATGCTTTGCAAAAGCTGACACAGGATAATAAATATATGCAGAATCTTCAGATTGAGATTCTGGAAATGAAGCTGGGATATGTAAAGGGAAAGATGATGGTAAAAGAGGACATCATGAATCCCTATGGGTCCATTCACGGAGGGTGTCTGTACTCATTGGCAGATATCGTAACCGGCCTGGCAGCATGTACTTATGGTGTATTTTCAGCTACCATTGATGGATCCATGGAATACATTATTCCTGCCATGAACACGGAATACATTATCTGCGAGTCCGTAGAGATCCGCCAGGGAAGGCATGTCTCTCTTTATGAAGCGAATATCTATGATGATAAGGGACAACTGGTGGATAAGGCCAGATTTTCATTCTACATGATGAATCGCCCGGTTATAAAAGAGTAAGAGAGCCTTTGGGGGGATTTTGTAAGATATTTGGAACCACGGATGTGAAAGGTCCGGGGTTCTTTTTTCGGGTTCCTTTCCGGGAAATGTATTGTGAAAAGTATGGTCTTTTTGCGAAAAATCGGGTATAATTGTAAAGTATTGGGGTCAAAAGAACTTTTGCCCCCGTATCATTGTTTGAAATATGATTGAGGAGGATTTTTTATGACGGCAGCGGAAATGTTACAGAAGGTGGATCATACCCAGTTGAAGGCATTTGCCACCTGGGAGGATATAAAAAAGCTTTGTGAGGAGGCAATCGCTTACCATACGGCAAGTGTCTGCATTCCTCCCTGCTATATTAAGAGAGTACATGAGACCTATGGGGAGAAAATCAATATCTGTACCGTAGTGGGCTTCCCTCTGGGCTACAGTGTGACAAAGGCCAAGGTAGCCGAGGTGGAGCAGGCACTGGAGGATGGCTGTAATGAAATCGATATGGTAATCAATATCAGTGATGTGAAGAACGGTCTCTATGATAAGGTGGAGGAGGAAATCCGTACCCTGAAACAGGCATGCGGTCCCCATATTTTAAAGGTGATTATTGAAACCTGTTATCTCACCAGGGAAGAGAAGATTGCCATGTGTAAGGCGGTGACCAACGCAGGTGCGGATTACATAAAGACCTCTACCGGCTTCGGTACAGACGGCGCGACCAAGGAAGATATTCAGCTGTTTAAAGAAAACATCGGCCCCAAGGTAAAAATGAAGGCTGCAGGCGGGGTATCTACCGTAGAGGATCTGGAAATGTTTATCGGACTCGGGTGTGACCGGATCGGAACCTCCAGGGCAGTGGGACTTCTGAAGGGTGAAGTGACCGAAGGCTATTAAGCTTTGACTTTGTATAAGGCGGGCGAGAAGAGATGGAAGTAAGAAAACGTTTGGAAGCATTAAGAGACGCCATGAGAAGCAGGGGGATTGCTTACTATCTGATTCCCACCGCGGATTTTCACGGCTCGGAGTATGTCAGCGATTATTTTAAGGTAAGAGAGTATTTCAGCGGCTTTACCGGCTCCAACGGAACCTTGCTGGTATGGCAGGAGGGTGCCGGTCTTTGGACCGATGGAAGATATTTTATTCAGGCGCAGAAGGAGCTGGAGGGCTCCGGAATCACTCTGTATCGTATGATGACAGAGGGGGTACCCACCATTCAGGATTTTCTGTGCTCGCAGATGTCCCCGGGACAGGTCCTTGGCTTTGACGGAAGAGTCATGTCTGCAAAGCAGGGACTGGAGATGGAACAGGCTCTGGAGAAGTGTGGCGCAACGATTTACTATGACTGCGATCTGGCAGGGGAGCTTTGGACAAATCGTCCGGCACTGCCCTGTGAAAAGGCATTTGTGCTTCCCGGGGAGATTGTGGGGCTTCCCCCGGAGGAAAAGCTGGCCCAGGTACGACAGAAGCTGAAGGAAGAGGGGGCGGACGGGCTCTTTTTGTCCAAGCTGGATGATATTATGTGGCTTTATAATATTCGTGGTTTTGATGTGGAATGCAACCCGGTTGCATTGTCCTATGCCTATATTACCGGGGAGGAGGCTGTGGTATTTCTGCAGCCGGAAGCAGTGCCGAAGGAGGTTTCGGAGCATCTGAGCGTCCATGGAGTCCTTGTGAAGGATTATGGGAAGGTGATCGGATTCCTGGAGGAACTTCCCGGTAATCAGACCATATGGGCGGATGGAAGCAGTGTGTGCCTGTCCCATTGGAAGAAGCTGGAGGAGCGAAACCGGGTGCTGGAGAAAAGGAACCCCACAGAGAGGTTAAAAGCAGTAAAGAATCCCACGGAGCTTGCGAAGATGGAGGAATATTTCCTCTTAGACAGCGTGGCAGTGACGAAGTTTATTTACTGGCTGAAAACCAATATGGGAAAGCAGGAAATCACGGAGGTGTCTGCGGCAGAATACCTGGACCGGTTGAGAAGTGAGATTCCGGGCTTTCTGGAATTATCCTTTCCTACCATTTCCGGTTACGGTGCCAATGGGGCCATGATGCATTATGAGGCCACCGAGGAGAACCATGCAACCCTGGAGCCGAAGGGATTTCTTCTGGTGGATTCCGGAGGGCAGTACCTGGGTGCCACCACGGATGTAACCCGGACCATTGCATTGGGTGCACTTACCGAAGAAGAGAGGAAGCATTACACACTGACGGCCATGGGTATGCTTGCCATGACCCATGCAGTGTTCCTGCAGGGCTGTACGGGACGGAATCTGGATATTCTGGCCAGAGCACCCCTTTGGAGAATCGGAATCGATTACCTCTGCGGGACCGGGCATGGGGTGGGTTATATCCTGAATGTCCATGAAGGACCCCAGGGCTTACGCTGGAGATACAATAAATCCGTGGAGGAAGCAGTTTTGGAGCCGGGGATGGTGGTCACCAATGAACCGGGGGTATACATTGAGGGAAGCCATGGCATCCGCATTGAAAATGTGCTGCAGGTGGAGAAGGATGTACACAATGAATACGGCCAGTTTTTGCGCTTTAAAACCCTGACCTGGGTACCCTTGGATTTAGACGCGGTGGACTGGAGTCTGCTGACCGGCGAAGCCAGGGAGCAGGTCCTGGATTATCAGAAGCAGGTGTACGAGAAGCTTTCCCCCTATCTGAATGAAGAGGAACAGAAGTGGCTGTATAAGGAATGCATTATGCACTAATATAAAATGATGTTAGGGTCAAAAACCCCTTATTATGATACCTACGGATTGTTACGCACTTTGTGCTCCCACAAT
>CALYSH010000154.1 GCA_945485625.1 uncultured Lachnospiraceae bacterium
GCGTAATTGCTTCTGATGTGAATCGAAAGCAGGGCGGAGCGAAAAATCTGGGACTGGATGCTGCGCTGGGAGAATGGATTGGCTTTATGGACAGCGATGACTGGGCGGCACCCGATATGTATTCTAAATTACTGCAGAAGGCAACAGAAACCGGCGCGGATGTGGTTGGCTGTGATTATCTGGTGACGGATCAAGTGGGCGGGGAGGGGACTGCGGTTCAAAATAATTTCCCTGCCCAGACCGGAATCCTGGATGAAGAAAAGTACCGTGCACTATTATTGCAGCCGGGAAGCATGGTGGTAAAAATATACCGCAGGGAATTGTTCGAGGAGAATAAGATCAGATTTCCGGAGGGGATTTTCTATGAGGATAATGCCATAGGTGTGATTCCGCTTCTTTATGCAAAGCATTTTGAACGTGTGGAGGAGTGTCTGTATTTTTACTATCAGCATGGCGGCTCCACGGTGCATACGATCAGTAAGGAACGCTGCAGAAATCGTATGACAGCTGCTTCCATCTATGAAAATCATTGTAAGGAGCGGGGATTTTACGGGCTTTTTCAGGAAGAAATCGATTATAAGGTTTTCGAGCTGGGATATCGTCATACCCTGTTTTCCTATATGCAGACAGAAAAGAGACCGGATTATGCCTTTTTGAAGGAATTGCAGGAATTCTTGCAAAAAGAGACGCCGAATTACGCGAAAAATGCATATTTTAAGCAATTTATGGATGAAGAGAATCAAAAATTAATTGCGCTTCATGAAAAAAGTCCGCTTGTTTTTCTGTGGTATTATAGATTGCTTATGTCTTATCGAGAAATACGTTATGGAAAAAGATAACATTTTTTCTTAAATATTTCTAAAGTGAATTGATGTCAGTTTGTTTTTATGGTATTATTGTTTAAAATTAAAATATTTACCGGTGATACTATCATGGATGAAAGAGTAGAAATTGCATTAAAAGGAAACGAGTTCAAGAGGATGTTGGAGAATTCGTTTGAACACATCAAGAAGGATTATGACCTGAAGCTTGTTGATATCGAGGTTTTATCCTACTTGTCAAAATGTATGGGAGAGAATACTCCTACGGATATCTATAAGAGACACAGGATAAACAAAGGACATATTTCCCAGGCAATAGACACTTTGTTGAAAAAAGGATATGTTGAAGCATTACCGGATCTGACGGATCGCAGAATTGTACATTATTCGGTGAGTGATAAGGCGAATCATTTGATTCATGAGATTGAGGTAGAGAAAAAACGGTTCGAGGATCAGATCCTTGAGGGAATTACGGAAGAGGAAGCTGTTATTTTCCAAAAGGTTACACACAAAATCATAGAAAATATCAGTCGCATGGCGTAAGAATTTTTTGGCACAGAAAGGGTGATAGTATGACGTTAGACGGAAAAAAGGATGGTTTGGATGCACTGAAGCTGGGAAACGTACTGACCACAAGAAGATACTCATTTCATGAAATACCGGTCAGCAAGGTTTTAAATGTTCCGGAATATATTGCGATGAGAATGATTATGCATACAGATGAAGCGGAGGATATTTATGATGGGAAAACCTATCTGAAGGATATTGCCGAAATGATGCAATTGTCCATTCGACAGACATCGAAACTGGTTAGTGGGTTAAAAGAAAGAGGCTTGATAAAATGGGTTCACGACGGAAATGGCAGTGATGGCACCTATGTGACGGTTACCCCCAGCGGACGAGAACTGTTTACCCAGCAGGAAAAGACAATGAAGGAATTGTATGAGAGGGTAATTGAGCGGTTTGGAGCGGACAATCTGATTCAGCTGTTGAACCTGATGAAAGAGCTGGAGACCCATATGGAAAGCGAGATTGAAGAAATGGAGTTAATGAATGATGACGCAGCTGAATGATTTTGCACGTGCAGCACAGAATATATGTATTAAGAATGATAGCATTTCCACCCGTTTGTATGAGGAATATGGTGTGAATCTCGGCCTTCGTGATGAAAATGGTAACGGCGTTCTAACCGGACTTACCAATATTTCGAAAATCACCTCTTCCGAGGTTGTAAACGGACGAAAAGTACCTGCTGACGGAAAGCTCTGGTACAGGGGATATCAGGTTCAAAAGCTGATCGAGGAGCTGGGTGAGGATGAGCTGGGCTTTGAGAAAATTGCCTATCTTCTTCTGCTTGGCGAACTCCCCGATGAGGAAGAGCTGCAGCAGTTTTCCGAGCTGGTGGGGCAATGCAGGACCCTGCCCACCAATTTTACGAGAGATGTGATTATGAAGGCACCCTCGGAGGACATCATGAATTCCATGACAAGAAGTATTCTGACGCTGGCTTCTTACGATGAGAATGCCAAGGATACCAGTGTGTCCAATGTCCTTCGTCAGAGCATTCAGTTAATCAGTGAATTCCCACTTCTGGCAGTATACGGTTTTAATGCGTATAATCATTATGAAAAGCAACAGAGTATGTTTATTCATCATCCGGATAAAAGCCTGTCCACTGCAGAAAACCTCCTGATGATGCTTCGTCCGGATAAGAAGTTTACCCGGGTGGAGGCAAAGGCTCTGGATACGGCACTGATCCTCCATATGGAGCATGGCGGCGGAAATAACTCTACCTTTACGACCAGGGTGGTTACCTCCTCAGGCTCCGACACATATTCCACCATAGCTGCGGCTATGTCTTCCTTAAAGGGACCGAAGCACGGCGGCGCCAATATCAAGGTTATGGAAATGATGGAGGATATCCGGGCACATGTGAGCGATTACAGTGATAGGGATGAAATCCGCTCTTACATTGAAAAGATTGTGGATAAAGAAGCCTTTGATAAAAAGGGCCTGGTTTACGGAATGGGCCATGCAATTTATTCCCTGTCTGATCCAAGAGAGAAGGTATTCAAGGGTTATGTGGAAAAGCTTGCGGTGGAAAAAAACCGGCAGAAGGATATGGAGCTGTACCAGAATATTGAGGAGATCGCCCCTGAGGTAATTGCACAAAAACGGAAAATATATAAGGGTGTGAGCCCCAATATTGACTTTTACAGCGGCTTTGTATATGAAATGCTGGATATTCCCAAGGAATTGTATACGGCGATTTTTGCAATCGCACGTATTGTGGGATGGAGTGCCCACAGAATTGAGGAATTAATCTGTACCAATAAGATTATTCGGCCTGCTTATATGAGTGTGATGGAGGAAAGATAATCATTCTAAAAGTTTTCTAAAGTGAATTGATATCGCTCCTGTTTCATGATATAGTGAGCGCAGGAGAAAAGCAAGCGACGCCGAAGGCGGCATTTGCTTTTCCTGCGCCACTAACGAGCAAATATGCTGCGAAGCAGCATGAAAAGCGCGAAAGCGCGAGTTTGCGAGTTATGATATAATGAGCGCAAGAGAGCCAACATGCTTGCATGATTGGCGAACGGCAAAACGAAATAGAAACGCGGCGTTGGGGACGGCACCCATAACAAAAAACAGGAAAACCGCAGATTTCTGTGAGAGGGGGAGACACCCATGACAAAAAACGTAATCGTTACAGATGAAAACGGAACATATGTAGGCACCACTTACCCGAAAAGGGCAAGGGGCCTGGTAAAGAATGGACGGGCTATTTTCGTGGATGACTGTACCATTCGTCTATCCGGGGGAAAGATACCGTCCGAAATCAATTTGAATCAAACGGAGGGTAAACAAATGAACTACATATATTTCAATCCACGGAAGTGGTCTTTTGAACAGACACAGACAAACACGCAGTTTCCTTTTGAAAATGGTTTTCCGCAACCGGACTGCTTCGAACAGAGCGTTGGTGAGCGCAGCTTCATCAATGATTTTGACGGTAGTCTTGTGGAATGCCTGATGTTCGGTGATTGGGATACCCCATGTGTAAGGGCGATGTCCAATTCTCTTTCTCTGTTGCCTGAGACGGAATATTCCTTCGTGTTCTGGCTGAACGGTGGAGAGAATGACAGGAATAGCGAGGTTTGCCGATTGGAGATTTCTTTCGCACAGGATCCGGATGACTGCTATTCCTACAAATTGAACCGGGGTTTTATCAAACCGCTTCTGCATAAACAGGGCTGGGAATTGTATTCCATTCCCTTTGTGACACCGGCAACCGGTGGGGATACGGTGGAGGCCAACTTCGCTTTTGTATCGGGGTATGCTCCGATGGCGGTAAAACAGGCCAGGGAGCTTTCTGCTTATGAAGGTTGGGAGGATGAGCCGGATGAGTTTGCAAAGCAGCGTCCCCAGAGACATAATCTGGTATTTGAGGACGGATGGCCTTCCATCAATATGTATGGCGGAGACCGGTATTCCACGGAGGTACTTCGGAAAAAGAAGTCCCAGAACATGGATCAGTATCGTCAGATGATGCAGGATGTGGCAGAAAATGTTTCGCACAAGGCAATGGATCTGGCAGCCAGTGCAAAGCAGGTAGCGAAGGATATTGCCCAGGGTACACGCCAGATGGCGGAGACCTACCGGGAGAATGCCGAGCAGCGGAAGGCGGAAGCACAACAGGCAGCAGCTCAGGCTCAGTGGGAAGAAGCACAAAGACAGTGGGCGGAAGCACAGGCCCAGTGGGCAGAAGCGCAAAAGCAGCAGGCAGAAGCACA
>CALYSH010000155.1 GCA_945485625.1 uncultured Lachnospiraceae bacterium
GATAGCAACAATTATTTTGTCGAAATATGGTTAATAAGTAATAGGTGCGCGGAACAGAGCGCTTAGAACACAGTCTGCGAGAAACAAAATCAGCAATACCAGACAGACAAGCCTTACCTTTCCCGGGGAAGTCTTCTCAACCAGCTTTTCGGCCACCGGTTCCAGCATGTAGTGAAACACTACACCCATCACCGCAAAGGTCACCACACTGCGCAGGCAGATGATACCCTGCACATTCAGAAACAATCCCCGGTAATCCCAGAGTCTCAGATGAAAAAACCGAATTCCGACGTAGCCGATGATATATTCCACACCTCCGGTGACTGCAGCGCAGAGGAGAAACAACAGAATCGGGTGCTTTTTGACAGGCTTCATGGCATAGATACCGAGCGAACCGATCCCATAGATCGGCAGCCATGGGCCATACAGGATCCCACGGTTACGAAGCATTCCCTCCGTATACCAGTAGAACACCTCCTCGTAGATCCATCCCGTCAGGCAGCCGATGAGAAAAACCAGGAATAAATAACACAGACCATCCACCATTTGCTGTTTCGTAATTGCTTTTACATTCATCTTTCGTATCCTGCCCTTCCGCAATGCTCAAGAAATCACGCAAGGCACCGACCAGTTTTCCGGTGGAATCATCCTTATCGCGATATGCCATTTTATCACGCTCTCCTGTGAAAAATCAATCACTTCGATTGGATATTCTATTGACCCGTCCGCAGTATGAATACACCCAGGATTATTCCAGTCCACACCATACATAAACCCTGTGCTGCTTTCGCTTGTCATTACCACATCACCTGCTCAATAAGTCCTTCACTGTCTCAACAAGTTCTCCACTGAATTCCCCCAAATCATCCTCAGTAATCACGCCCATTCTAATAAGATATGTTATATCCCATACTGCGGAAGACTTTTCCAACTGCATTATCACACCGGGATGTTTCTTATCCTTATTGATTCTTTTCTCCAACTCCCAGAAATGGTCGGACGCATTGCCCGGCTTTGTAAGCAGGGCGGCATATTCTCTTAGGAGACGCTCCATGTAACGCTCCTGCCATGCAGGAACACGTTCACAAAATAGCTTCCAATCTGTTTTTGAAATATTCATACTGTATTCCCTCCACTATGTTATTGCTCAAAAATGGATTATTTCTACAGCTGCTTCAGCCATGTTGCTGCCAGCGAGATCCAGCTCTCACACTCTTTTTGCATGTGCTGTCCGTCTGCAGAGGCTGTCAGCTTACTTCCTAGCGCCAGACCGTGCTGACCCTTCGGGTAAAGATGAAACTCCGTGGAAACATTTGCCCTGCGAAGCGCACTCACAAAAAGGAGCGAATTCTCCACCGGTACACTACCGTCTGTGAAGGTATGCCATAGAAATGCAGGCGGGGTATCCTCTGTCACCTGATTTTCCAAAGATAAGGTTTTCCAAAGCTGCACATCCTTGCCCGCCAATTTTTCGAAGGAGCCCCTGTGGGCGAACTCTCCGGAAGTAATCACCGGGTAGCATAAAAGCATGCCGTTTGGCTTGATATCTTCTGCCGTAACGTCAGCCATCAGACCGCCGCCTGCCCGTAATTTATCCAAAAGCCATTGTCGATTCCAAAAGACCCCCAGAGAAGCTGCCAGATGACCTCCTGCCGAACTGCCCTGCACCACAATTTTATCGGAAACAATGTGCCACTCGGAGGCTTTGCTGCGAAGATATTTCATCGCCCAGGCAAGTTCACACAGCTGTGTGGGAAACTTTGCCGGAGCTACAGAATATTTCAGTACCGCCGCATGGTAACCCATGGCCAGAAACTGCAGTGCTTCACTTTCTGCTTCGCGCACGGACAGATGGTTATACCCGCCACCCGGACAGAGAAGCACCAAAGGCCTTTCCTGCACCAGCATTTCTGTGGAATAATTCTGAATATAAACCACTAATACGGCTTCCGGGGAAGAACCCTCTGCCAAGACCGGAATTTCCTGATATATCATACTCTTGCTCCTTTACAACGCCGCAGAAAACCACGGGTAATCTATCGTTTTTCTTCTGTTCACATGCAAACAGTTCAACTTTTACCTAGTCCACGTATTCAAAAAAGTCAAAATCTGCCGGAATTCGGCTCCCGCATCCGCCATTATTTGCATAGATACCAACCATCGTTCCCGTATGACGTTTCGGATCATCCGGTACTCCCTCATCACATAGATAGATGCAATTTTCTAATACACCTGCCAAAAGCCATTCCTCGCCGTCATAACTATAGTAAAAACTTCGCGTCAGCTTCTCTACTACCACTCTTAAAAATATTTCCTGTTCCTTTAGATCCGCAACCTCTGCCATGACTTCCTCACCGTGATTGCGGTTGATAACCAACTGCAGCTTTCTGCCTGCCTCATAGCAGACTGAAAATCTGGCATAGGTCGCCGTACTGTAGTAACAGGTCAGTCCTGCCTGTTCTCCGTTTTTGGAAGGAAAAAACTCTACCTTTGTCGTAGCGGTATAGGATAACTCCTGTTCTCTTCGAAGCAGTGTATTTTTTGCCCTGATCTCATTTAGCTGCCCATCCCCGGTCCAGATTCTGAAAAATCCCGGCCTCTCTGTCAGGGAATAACTTCCTCTCGCCGGATTTCGTACAAATTCCCAATGAACGTCCAGCGTCGCAGAATCAAGATCATCCCTGCTCCACTTTGCATAGGAATACTCCTGTAGATTTGGTGCCGTCTGCGTCATGCTGGGGCCCTTTCCATCATTGATGATAAACCAACCATCCGGAAGCCAGGTTACAGGATCCAGACCGGTTTCTCTTCCTATGGTGGTATAGTGCCCCTGATTCGGACGACCCATCAGATAATACACCCACCAGTCACCGTTTTGCGTCTCGATC
This sequence comes from uncultured Lachnospiraceae bacterium, assembly GCA_945485625.1. GTDB lineage: Bacteria > Bacillota > Clostridia > Lachnospirales > Lachnospiraceae > Acetatifactor. The sequence continues at coordinate 2,889 of CALYSH010000155.1, forward strand.
AACTTACCATGTCCGGTTCTCTGAATCGCAGCATCCGGATCAAACTGTCTCATCAACGGATTATATGGAGAAGGCTCATAAGGTCCAAATAGTTTTTTTGAACGACCTGCATTAATCCCGTGACCGTATCCGGTGCCGCCCTCCGCAAGAATTGCATAATAATATTCTCCATGCTTAAGCAAATGTGGGCCCTCCGGACATCTTTCTCCGGTTCCCGGCCATACCGGAATCTTTTCCCCTCTCACTTCTGTACAGTCATCCGATAATGGAACCAGATTGATTCCCGGGCTGATCACCATATAATGCTTTCCGTCATCATCCACAAAAAAAGAAGGATCAATGTCATCTATCTCCAGGCATACCGGCTTGGAATAAGGTCCCTCCGGTCTCGTAGATGACATCATCAGCTGACGCCGCATCACATTATTGCCCCTCTTTCCATCTGCGTTCAGACGCAAGGTTGCCAAAATGATAAATCGACCATCGCAATACGAGATATCCGGTGCCCAGATACCATGAGAATCCTTGATTTCTGAAAGATCGAGATCATCCGGGTCTGTGATGGCATGTCCTATCAGCTCCCAATGAATCATGTCCCTGGAATGACTGATCGCTATGGCAGGAAAATATTGAAAGGTTGAATTGACCATATAATAATCGTCGCCCACTCTGACGACGGAAGGGTCCGGAAAAAACCCTCTTTGTACCGGATTATGATAGATTCCACTCATGTATGCATCCCCCTCTTTTCGTCAGCATTCTTTCTGGTTTCCGAATCTGAACCACATGCACCAACCGTTCCCGCCATTTCTATGGTTATTCGGCAAAGGTCTGCTTACCGACGCCTGCGATCTTTTCCTGTTCTGGCATAGTATTCCGATTTATTCTGGTACATGGCTTCATCCGCCTTGCGCTCAAGCTCATTGATCGAGTTCCCGGGATAATCGCCGACATCAATGCGGTTGGCATCAAAATCCTCCAGATATTCTTCCTCAATTCGCTCTATATCGAATTCCAGATACCAACTGTCATCCGGGTCATTGTATCGATCAATGGTTCTGCTCAGTCCTTTGTACGTATAGTAGTTCCTGTAGCATCACAGATCGCAAAAAGCATCTTGTATCCAAATGCCTTTTGAATAGAACCTAAGATCTCCACGACCTCTTCAGACCTATCCTCTCCGGCAGAAAATAACTGAGGGTCAAACAATGCTCTCAGTTCTAAATCCTGTGCAATCGTATCCGACACAGCAATCGGCTGGAAAAATTCATTTTCAATATCATTTTTTTCCATATAAAATATGGTCTGCGTGTTTTCTTCAGACAAACTGTGAGCAATCGTTTGAATCTTGCTGATGTTGAAGATGACAGAAGTGCTCATCGTCAGCATCAGCAAAAAAAGCATACATATCGTGCCGATCAGTATTCTTGATGAACGGTATCCCTCTTCATTTGATTCCTTCTTTCTGGCAAGTCGAAGATTCCGGCCAAAAGACCCGGATTCATATGCTTCCGATACTTCCAGACCAGCCCAAGCGTAAGAATCATAATGACCACATAAATGATGTGATATATTATAATGGTTTGATAAAGAATTAAGCTTTGTTTTTTCGATATTTCCCAGGTGCAATGTGATCTGTTTTCGTAAATTGCTTGC
>CALYSH010000156.1 GCA_945485625.1 uncultured Lachnospiraceae bacterium
ACCATTATACATGACAGAAGTGATAAATAAGGTTCCCGACCAAGGACTCACAGACCGTCATAAACACAAAGACCTGTGCGATGTAAAGGAAATGTCTGGCGGTATCCCCGGTAGCATATTCGGAGAAGAAATAAATCTTTGGGTGGTCCGGGGTGCCAAACAGAAAGAAAATAACCAGATTGGCAAGACCATAGCCCAGAAGCATGGGCATGTGCATTCCACGATTATCAATATATCCGTGACGAAGGGCAATCCAAATGGTTTCTACCATAAAACCCAGAAAGGATGCCAGCAGACAAACCACACATAATGCCAATATTTTACGAATCATGTCCAGGGGTAGGACAGAAGCAATCAGTTGTTTCATTTTTTTGAACCTCCTTCTTGATTTTTGGTTCCAATGAGAATATACTTATCTTGACAAGACAAATGTATCACCGAGTCGGTTGTTTTGCAATCCGAAAGCGCTCGGAGTAGACAGTTTACCTGTACTGTTGTCACGATGATACAAAAATGTTAAAAAGTGTATAGCCGAGGGAAGCATATGGAACAGGAAGAACATAAGGAGACAGAACTGAAAAAGAGGGAAGTACTGCGGATGTCCAACGAGGAGTCACATAAGCTGACGCTGGATTGTATCCGTACGGCGTTGATACATCTGATGGCGGTAAAGCCCTATGACAAGATTACGATTACGGATATTATCAATCGGTCCGGGGTATCCAGGGCGGCTTTCTATCGAAACTTTTCATCCAAGGAGGATGTACTGCAGGCAGCCATGCGGGAACTGACGGAGCAGCTGGAGAAGGCGTTTACCGGTGCAATGGCAGAGAAGGATCCGGTGAAATGGATGATAAATACCCTGCATGAGGTAAAGAACAATCGCAGGGAGATGGAGATGTTAATTAAGGCCAATCTCAATGTGGAAGAGATTTTTATCAACATGAAGCTGCAGGATGAGGTTACGGATCCCTTATGGAAATATAAGAATATGGCACATATGAGTGCACTGTGGTCCATGACCTGTATGTGGATAAAAAACGGTTTCCGGGAATCCCCGGAGGAGCTGGGACAATATATGATTTCGCTGTTCACCTAGGTGAATGGGGGGTAGGAAATGTACAAAATATTAATTGTAGAGGATGATTTGGGAATTGCCAAAGCGGTAGAGGAACGGATTGTCAGCTGGGATATGCAGGCGAAGTGCGTGACGGATTTTCGAAATGTTCTGGCGGAGTTTGTGGAATATGAGCCCCATCTGGTATTGCTGGATTTGTCCCTCCCTTTTATGAACGGCTATCACTGGTGCAGGGAAATCCGAAAGGTCTCCAGGGTTCCCATTGTATTTGTGTCCTCCGCCGCAGAGAACATGAATATTGTCATGGCCATGAACATGGGAGCGGATGATTATATTGCAAAGCCCTTCGACGGGGATGTACTGATTGCAAAGATTCAGGCTCTGCTTCGAAGGACCTATGACTTCGGAGAAAGCAATCCGGTGCTGGAGCATCGGGGAGCCATGTTAAATACCGGGGACGGCAGTTTTTATTATGGGGATCAGGTGATACCGCTCTCCAAAAACGAGTACCGTATTCTGGCTGTATTGATGAAGCAGAAGGGGAAGGTGGTCAGCCGCGAAAAGCTGATGGAGACTCTCTGGCAGACGGATGAATTCGTGGATGAGAATGCATTAACCGTCAATGTGGGGAGACTTCGAAAGAAGCTGGAAAAAGCGGGACTGGAACAGTTTATCGAGACGAAGTTTGGAATGGGTTATGTGATTCCGGAGGCGTAACGGAAAGGAACGGACGGGAATGAAGGAATTTTGGAAGGAGCATGGAGGGGGCATATTGTTGTTTCTCCTTTGTGCTTCTGTTTATTTTATGGTATTTGGATTATATCATGAGCCCCTTGGGGTGGTTTTCTATCCTACGGTTCTCTGCGCATTATTGATTCTGGGCTACCTGGTCATCCGGGTTCGAAAGAGCAGGAGAAAGCGGGAGGAATTAAAGCGCCTTGCCTGTCTCCCGGATGATCTGATGGAGGTATTGAAGAAATATGACCGCAGGGAGGATCGGGATTATCAGAACATTCTGGCGGCCCTGGAGCAGCTGCGGATTCAGGAGAGAACGGAATACGAAAGTCTTCTGTCCGACAGTATGGATTATTATTCTGCCTGGGTGCATCAGATCAAAACTCCCATTGCATCCATGCGGCTTCGTTTAGAGCAGGAGGACAGTTCTCTTTCAAGAGGGCTTTGCGAGGATTTGTTCCGGATCGAACAGTATGTGGGTATGGTGCTTACCTATCAGAGGCTGCAGTCGGATTCCACGGATTATGTGTTCCGGGAATATTCCCTGGAACAGCTTGTGAAAGGGGTGGTCCGGAAATTTGCAGCACAGTTCATCGGAAGAGGAATCCGGCTGGAACTGCAGATACCGGAGCGTATGCTGGTAACAGATGATAAATGGTTTTCTTTTGTGCTGGAGCAGATTTTGTCCAATGCCCTGAAATATACCAGAGAGGGAAGCATTTCCATCTATCTGGAGGAGCCCTATGTACTCTGTATCCGGGATACCGGTATCGGTATCGCGCCGGAGGATCTTCCCAGAATATTTGAGAAAGGCTATACCGGCGAGAACGGAAGGGTGGAAAAGAGCGCAAGCGGTCTGGGACTGTATCTTTGCAAAGCCGTCTGCGGGAAGCTGGGCTTTGATATTTCGGCTTCGTCAGAGCCGGGAGTAGGTACGGTCATCCGGCTGAATCTGGAACAAAAGCAATCCGTATATGAGTAATTGTGACAGAATTGTTAGAAATCCGGGCGGTTCTGTTAGGGAATTCGATGGAGTGAAATCTGCCGGAAGGGTATACTGAGGTCAGTGATTCAGAAAGAACAATGAAATAAAGGAGGAGCTCTTATGAGTTTGCTGACAGTAAAGCATTTGAAAAAGATTTATACCACCCGGTTTGGTGGAAATAAGGTGGAGGCCCTAAAGGACGTGAATTTTTCCGTGGAAGAGGGAGAGTATGTGGCCATCATGGGTGAGTCCGGTTCCGGAAAAACCACCCTCTTAAATATTCTGGCCAATCTGGATAAGCCCACCCAGGGAACCGTCCTTCTGGAGGATACGGATTGCAGCAGGATTAAGGAGGGAGACCTGGCATCCTTTCGAAGGGATAAGCTGGGCTTTGTGTTTCAGGATTTCAACCTGCTGGATACCTTTTCGGTGGAGGATAATGTTTATCTGCCCCTGGTTCTGGCACAGAAGAACCATAAGGAAATGGAAGCCCGCCTGAAGCCTATTGCGGAGAAGCTTGGTATTTCCGCACTGTTAAAAAAATACCCCTATGAGATTTCCGGTGGTCAGAAGCAGCGTGTGGCTGTGGCAAGAGCCCTGATTACCAATCCCCGTATCATTCTGGCGGATGAGCCCACCGGTGCCCTGGACTCCAAGGCGACAGATGAGCTGCTGCGGCTCTTTGGGGAGATTAACCGGAGCGGTCAGACCATCCTGATGGTAACCCATTCCGTGAAGGCTGCAAGCCATGCGGGCCGGGTGCTGTTCATCAAGGACGGAGAGGTGTTCCATCAGATTTACCGGGGAGAGTGTACCAATGAGCAATTGTATCAGAAGATTTCGGACACCCTGACATTGCTTCAGGCAGGGGGTGAGCGGGCATGAATATCCGGTTTTATCAAAGGCTAGCCTGGAGCGGCATGAAGAAGAACGGAAAGCTGTATATTCCGTATCTGCTGACCTGTATCGGCATGGTAATGATGTCCTATATTCTGCAGAGCTTAAGTGTGTGTCCTCTGCTTCGCCACATGAGGGGCGGGGGAAGTGTGGAAATGGCTCTGAGCCTGGGAAAGTTTGTGGTAGCATTCTTTGCGTTGATTTTCCTGATTTATACCAATTCCTTTCTGGTACGCAGGCGAAACAAGGAGTTCGGTCTCTATCATATTCTGGGGATGGGAAAGAAGGGCATCCGGAGAATTATTTTCTGGGAAACCCTTACCACTGCCCTGATTGGTCTGGTGGGCGGTTTATTTCTGGGCGTGACCTTTTCCAAGATCGCGGAGCTGGTGCTTGCCAATATCCTTCGGCAGACCACAGATTACAGCTTTACCCTGAAATGGGAGGCGTTTCGGTGGACGCTGATTGTGTACGGCATCATTTTTATCATCCTGATGGGAAATGCGTTGATCTCCGTACAGCGGACCAAAACCCTGGAGCTGTTTCAGAGTGAAAAGCTGGGAGAGAAGCCCCCGAAAGCAAATTGGGTTCTGGCTCTTGTGGGAGTGGTTCTTTTAGGCACTGCCTATTTTATGGCGGTATCCATCAAGAATCCCTTAAGCGCGTTGCTTTATTTCTTTGTAGCAGTGCTTATGGTTATTCTAGCCACCTACTTACTGTTTATCGCAGGCTCGGTGGTGCTTTGTAAAATCCTTCAGAAAAATAAGTCCTATTATTATAAGAAGCAGCATTTTGGATCGGTTTCCTCCATGACCTATCGTA
>CALYSH010000157.1 GCA_945485625.1 uncultured Lachnospiraceae bacterium
TTGAAGTTTAGGGAGGGCTGGTTACCTGCTTGTGCAGGTTAATCAGCAGACACTATTTACTTATCTTATGTAAATCAAGTATAATATTACTATTATTTATACAGAAAAAGGAGAATTGTCATGGATAACCGGGAATGTATTCTTGTTGTAGATGATGATTTCATGAATCTGAGAGTAGTAGAGTATATATTGAAAGATGAATTTGAGGTTATTGGTGTAAATTCAGGAGAAGAGTGCCTTTCCTATATACAGAAAACTGTGCCGGATATGATTTTATTAGATCTTTATATGCCGGATATGAATGGCTTCGAAGTATTGGAGCGTTTGAAGTCTGATGACCGCTTTAAAGATATTCCGGTGATATTTCTGACGGCAGATGATGATAAACAGACGGAGGTAAAAGGTTTTCAGGCCGGGGCGTTAGATTTTGTGACCAAACCATTTATCGCTGAGATTGTCAGACAGCGTGTAAATCGCCTTATGGAACTCAGCCGCCTGCAGAAGCATCTGGAGAAGGAAGTCAGACACCAGACGGCAAAAGTTGAAGAACGGCAGCGCAGAATGGAGCAGATGTCGCTTCAGGCTGTACAGACCTTAGCTAGGACCATCGATGCAAAAGATGCTTATACCAACGGACACTCTTATCGGGTGGCTGAGTATTCGGTGCTTTTGGCACAAGAATTGGGATGGACGGAAGAGGAGGTGGAACATCTTCGTCATGCTGCCCTTTTGCATGATATCGGTAAAATCAGTATACCGGATTCTGTATTGAACAAGCCCATGAAACTGACAGATGAAGAGTATAATGTAATCAAGTCACATGCGGCAAAGGGTGGAGAGATACTGAAGTGTATTACGGCAATACCGGGGGCTGATCTTGTTGCAAGGCATCACCATGAGAGATATGATGGTGCCGGATATCCGGATGGATTAAGGGGTGACCTGATTCCTAAGAGTGCCAGAATCGTTGCAATTGCGGATGCCTATGATGCTATGAACTCCAGACGTATATACCGAAAAAACCTCTCACCGGAGATTATCCGTGGGGAGCTTGTAAAAGGAATCGGTACACAGTTTGAACCGGAAGCAGCGGAGGCTTTTATCAGGATGCTGGATGAAGGGCGACTGGTAATTGGGGAATCCGCTGAGAAGCTGTCAGAAGAAGGAGCGGGGGAGGATGTGCCTTCCCAGCTTTTGCAGCAAGTTGTAGAGACCCTGCATAATAAAGTGCCTGTGGAGGAACGGGATGCTCTGACAGGTCTTTTGTCAAGGAGTGCGGGCGAGGTGCAAATTGCAGAGGCAATTCAGGATAATATGGGATGTCTTGCATTTGTGGATGTAGATAATCTGAAAAGAATAAATGATACTATGGGACATAAGGCGGGGGACCGGTTGCTGATGCTGGTTGGAGCCATTTTATCAGAGTGCGCAAAGAACAGCGTTGTATGCAGATTAGGAGGAGATGAATTTCTCCTGTATATGAAGGATGCAACCAGAGAGAGCGCAGTGGCTTGTGTGGAGAGCATTATGAAGCAATTTCATCAAAAAAAGGAGGAGGATGTCGCTGTGCGCCAGGCATCCCTATCAGTCGGATTATGTATGACTACTCCTATGGATGTCTATGCAGATGTATACAATAAAGCAGACAAAGCATTATATTATGTAAAAAGGAATGGAAAGGCAGGATACTGCTTTTATAAAAATGAGGATCAAATCCATCATAACCATGTCAATGTGGATCTGATACAGGTTAAGGAGGCGCTAAAGGCAAGTGGGGATTATAATGGTGCTCTGAATGTGGAGTATCGGGAATTTGCAAAGATGTTTGAGTATGTGATTAACCTTCAGAATCGATATCATCATGAAGTTCATCTTGTGATGATAACATTGGAAAACCAGGTAGGGGACAGACTGTATATCGATGAATTGGAGGAAACCATGGCGTATATGGAAATGGCCATTAAGGAGACAATTCGTACAAGCGATATTTGTACCCGTTACAGTAGTGTACAGTATCTGGTTATTCTCTTAGAAGCGGGCGATATCAATGTAAAGATGATTGTAGAGCGTATTTTCAGTAATTTCTTTAAGCGATGCGGGAACAAAAAAATGGTGCCTGTCTATTCTGCGGTTCGGACGGATAGGGAGGAGTAATATTAACTGTAAGGACAGTCTGTACGGAGGACGCGGGATGAAACGTTTAGTCATGATAACAGGGATAATCTTTATTTTGATTATCGCCGGAATTATTACCATCAACATAAAAGAGGCGGATACTGATATCACAAAACAGCAAACCAAAGTGGGTTTTATTCTGAACGGAACCATTGATGATGCAAGCTGGGGACAGTCTCATTATGAGGCTATGGAAATCAGCAAACAAGAACTGAATCTTCAAATAGAATATCGTCAGAATGTGCCCATGGATGAAGGATGTATATCCGTCATGGAGGCGTTAATAGAGGAAGGATGTGAAATTATCATCTGTAATTCCTTTGAGTACGGCACATATGCATTGCAGCTGGCAGAAGAGCATCCGGACATTTATTTTTTCCATGCCACCGGAATCGAAGAAGCAGAAAATCTATCAACCTATTTCGGGAGAATGTATCAGATTAGATATTTGTGCGGCATGGTTGCGGGTTTACAGACAAAAACAAATGAAATCGGTTATGTTGCCGCATATGATATATCAGAAGTTAACAGGGGAATTAATGCATTTACCTTGGGGGTCCGTAAGGTGAATCCCGATGCGAAGGTATATGTACGTTTCTGTAATTCATGGCTGGATGATGAACTCACGAGAAAAGCGGCAACAACATTATTCGAAAACCATGCAATTGATGTAATGTCAGTACATTCCGATTCTCTTACGGCGTATGAGGAAGCAGATAAGCGTGGCATCTGGATTATTGGATACAATGTGGATAACAGTGAACGATATCCGGCTCATTTTTTAACAGCAGGCGTGTGGAGATGGGAGAAATTTTATACCCAGAGAATCCGGGAAGTGCTGCAGGATAAATTCGTCAGTCGACATTACTGGGAGGGAATCGAGAGCGGCATGATTGCACTTTCACCATTTACAGAGCATGTGGAACAGGGAATCGCGGCCCGGGTGGAGGCAGAGCAGATGAGGTTGGAAAAAGGTGTTTTTGATGTATTCTATGGGCCGATTTATGACAATGAAGGTAATCTGAGAGTGGGAGATGGCGAAAGTCTGACGGATGAATCCATGCTCAATCACTTTGACTGGTATGTAGAAGGAGTAATCATTGATGAGGAGTAAGACAACTGTATTTTGGTTTTTTAGCGGGGTTGCTGTTTTATTGTTAATTGTGGGAAGTATTCTGTTATTCCACAACGGGAAAAAAGAGGATAAGACGGTAGTTGGTGTAATTCTTCCCGGCTCCTCTGATGAGTTAGGGTGGAATGGAACACATTATCAGGGGATTAAAGCTGCCTGTGAAGAACTGGGGGTAGGAATAGAGGTTTACGAAAATGCAGCAGAGTATTCCGGAGAATGTGAAAAGGCTATACGAAAAATGGCGGAGAAGGGAATCCGGATGATTTTTTTGGAGAGCTTTAATTATCCGGACGAGGTGGGAGAAATCATAAAAGAGTACCCGGAGATTTCATTTTATTGCTGTTCGACGGATATAAGCCTGAAAAACTATAAAACATATTTTGCGAGAGTGTATCAAGCACGATACTTATCAGGGATTGTTGCGGGGATGAAAACGGAAAGCAATCACATAGGATATGTGGCTGCTATGGATAACAGTGAAGTAAATAGAGGAATCAATGCATTTACATTGGGTGTCCAAAGTGTAAATCCGGAGGCGACAGTTCATGTTACTTATACAGGAGCATGGGACAATAAAGAAAAAGAACAGCAGGAAGCGTATACCTTAGTGAAGGAATGTGGGGTGGATGTGCTTTCCTATCATCAAAATCAGTCCTTTATTGTGGACGTCGCGGAAGAAATGGGAGTTTATGTAATTGGCTATAATATTGAGCGGGGAGAATATTCGGATTATTTATTGACTTCCGTTGTTTCCAGATGGGACATCGTCTATCAGGAGATTATTCGGGACTACTTACAGAACAAAGATGTTGGGGATAAGAATTATTGGATTGGCATTGAGAAAGAAGCTGTTGGTCTTGCGTTTTATTCCGATGCAGTCCCGCAGGCTGCTATTGAGGAAGTGAACCGAGCCACAGAGCTTCTATGTAATAACAAAGAAGTGTTTTCCGGTCGCATCTATGATCTTGCAGGAAATCAAAGATGCAGTGAGGATGAAGTCATCCGGGATGAAGTACTGATGCAGAAAATGGACTGGCTTGTGGAGGGTGTGGAGGTATATGAAGACAATTAGAAAAAGAATCAGTTCCAGAATGCTGCTCGGTTTGTTGATATTTGTGGGAGTGATGATATTTGTGGGTGTTCTGATGCGAGGCAAATTAAATTCAC
>CALYSH010000158.1 GCA_945485625.1 uncultured Lachnospiraceae bacterium
ATCAACCTGGCCAACCGATTCTACAAAAAGCTCTTTCCACCCAGGAAGCTATTATTAATCCATGGGGAAAGATCCATTGATGAAATCCGGAGCAAGTTTGAAAGCCGAAAGGACAAATACAAGGTGGTTATGGAGCTGCCCATCTCCATGGGATGGGAAAAGCTCTGTGAGGAGATTCTGAAAAACTGTGAAAACGACATAATAAATGCAGTGGTTTTGTGGGATATTTCCACGGAGGAGAGAAAGCCCCTGCTGAAGTTCTGCTATGCCAATTCCATCCGTGTATATCTGATGCCCAAAATCACGGATGTGATCCTTTTGGGGGCTGAGGAGCTTCATGTATTTGACACCCCCATTCTTTTGACCAGAGAGTACAGCCTGACCATGGAGCAGCGCTTTGTCAAGCGAACCATTGACATCGTATGTTCGCTGATTCTTTTGATTATCGCCTCTCCCATTATGCTGATCACCGCGATTCTGGTGAAGCTCTATGACGGTGGTCCGGTGCTCTATAAGCAGATCCGCTGTACCAGGGATCAGAGGGAATTCTACATTCTGAAATTCAGAAGCATGCGCACGGATGCGGAGAAGGACGGCGTGGCCAGACTGGCACAGAAGAACGACAGCCGGATCACTCCCATTGGCTTCTTCATCCGGAAGGTGCGTATCGATGAGCTACCCCAGCTGATCAATATTTTGAAGGGGGACATGTCCTTTATCGGCCCCAGACCGGAGCGCCCCCAGATTATTGCGCAGTACATGGAAGTGATGCCGGAATTTGCATATCGTATGAAGGTGAAGGCAGGACTGGCCGGTTTTGCCCAGGTTTACGGCAAATACAATACGTCTCCTTATGATAAATTGAAGCTGGACCTGACCTATATTGAGAATTATTCGGTCTGGCTGGATATCAAGCTGATGCTTCTGACCCTGAAGATTTTGTTCTGGCCGGATTCCACAGAGGGCGTGGAGGAAAGCCAGATTACCGCCCTGCGCAGGGAAAAGAAGGATAATGCCAACGATCTGTAGGGAATCGGAGGGGAATGCATAAGCCGGCGTATGGGAATGACCGGGAAACAATGAAAGGATGAAAACATGAAGGCTGCTTACGGGAAAGAACCCTTGGATTTGAAATTGATCGTGCTGCGCCTGATGGTGCAGCTGCCCCGGATTTTGATGTGGATGGCTTTGAGTGTGGTGGTGCTCTTTGGAAGCTATTGCCTGAAAAGCTATGTGTTTCACGGACCTGTGACCTACAGTGGCGCGTCCACCTTCCGGGTGGAATATACGGACCGGGACTGGGCGCAGAATCTGACCTACATTAATTTTGCCACCTGGGACACCTATCTGTCCTCAGACGCTTTTCAGGAGATTTTGGCGAAATATATGGATGAGGAGCTGCTGGGGCTTCCTGCAGAGGAGAGAAAGAGCATGTTTTCCGCTGATGTGCCCTCCGACCTTCGCGTGGTGGTGATTACCACCGAGTCGGAAGATGAGGAGCTGGTACGGAAGATGGCCGAAGCTTTGGAGGAGGCTTTGGTGGCAGAGTTTCCCGCATTCTGTCCGGATGTGACAGAGGTAAAGCTTTTGGAGGCGGCGACTGTGGGACAGACCTTCCGGGATATTCGTCTCCTGCGGGCCCTGATATTAAGCCTGGTGGTGGCTGTGATTTTTGTGCTTCTGATTTTTCTCATTGGGGAGCTTGGTTGTGATGATATTTTCCTGCCGGGAACCTTTACCGGCCGGTTTGGAATAAAGAGCCTGGGAGCGGACAGTGACGGGGCTTTGGAGAGCAATTTAAAGGCGGTGTTTGCCGGACGGAGGGTAGCGGTTCTGCCGGTGTCCGGGACCACAGATACCACCCTGCTTGAAAATGCTCTTAAGGCGGCTGGGAACGGGGATCCCTCCATGGTAACGGTACTCCCGGCGCCGACCCTGTGCCCGGATGCCCTGAAGGAGGCAGCAAAGGACGGAGATATTCTCCTGGCTGTGCCCTGCGAGCGGGGAAACAGCGGGGAGCTTGCCTACGCGCTGGAGCTTCTGGCAATGCGTGATTTAAAGCCTGCGGCAGCAGTGCTGACAGACGGTGATCAGTGGCTCCTGGACCGTTATTACGGCAGGTAAGGAAAGGGAAATGACGGATATGAAGCTACAGGTATTGGTGGCCGCCATGCATGCGGAGCCCCGGAAACTTTGTGAACAAATGAATCTGTCCACGGATGCTATCGTGGTAAACCAGTGTGAAGAATACCGGTATGAGGAATTCACCCACAGAGAGAAGACCATCCGCGTCTTTCACATGAAGGAGCGTGGTGTGGGCCTTAGCAGAAGTACCGCACTGCTTCGAAGCGATGGGGACATCTGCCTGTTCTCCGACGAGGATATCGTCCTGGAGGACAATTATGAGGAAGTCATCCTTAAGGCCTTCGAAGAGAATCCGGATGCGGATGTGATTGCCTTTCAGGTAGATGTGGACCCCAGAAGGGCCACCTACCGGAATACAAGGAAGCACCGGATTCGATGGTATAATTTCGGACGCTACCCCACCTATGCGGTAGCTGCCCGCAGGGAAACCCTGCACCGTGCAGGCGTAACCTTCTCCCTGCTCTTCGGAGGCGGCGCCCCATATAGCAACGGAGAGGACAGCTTATTCTTACACGATTGCCTGAAAAAGGGCCTTCATCTGTATGCGGAAACCGGTAAAATCGGGCGGGAGACCTACCGGGAATCCACCTGGTTCCACGGCTATGACCAGAAGTTCTTCTACGACAGAGGCTATTTGTTCGCCTATCTGTACGGGTGGACAGCCTATCTGTGGCTGCTGCGGTACGTATTGGTGAAGCGGAAGATGTACGCCGGGGTGTCCATGAAGCAGGCATACCGTTTTATGTGTAACGGACTTCGCGACGGCCGACGCCTTCGCGCCCATGATTAAGCCTTCGTGGTATCCGGGAGCATTTCCCGGGAAATGACTTCAAAAATACAGCGCCCAAGGAGGCAGTGCAGTTTTTCAAAAACGCTTGTTTTCTGCATCTCGCACCCAGCCGGTCGCAACTGCACCTGCGAAACTCGGCCTTCGGCCTCAAACAGTCGCAGGTGGCAGCAGTTGCTGGCTTTGGGCGCTGCGATGTGGCGAAAACGGCGCATGATTTTTGAAAAATCTGCATCTGCCTCCCGGAGCGCTGACATTCCGGAAGAATAAGCCCGGGAAATGCTCCCGGATACAGGGAAAGGAGGAGCCCCATGGAATGGAGTGCAATGGTGTATATTCTGCTGGTGGTATTTACGGTGGGATTTGCGCTGTGTATACGGAATCGGGAGTATGTGCCCATGCATGTGAAGGGCGCCTACGGACCCGGAGAATATCCCGGATTCTGCCGGGAACAGGCAAGGAATCTGGTGGCAGAAACCGGAATTTACATTCTGTTGGCCGGCGTCAGTGCCTGTCGGATTGCGGTTGGAAACGATTACTGGGTGTACCGGGATAATTTCAAGCTGATTATGCAGGAAAGGCACGTATCCTCGGAGCTTGGCTTTAACCTGATTGTCCGGCTGATTCAGACCATATTCGGGTACGATAAATACCTGCCCGTATTTGGCTTCTTCTCCCTGCTTACAGTGTTCTTCTTTGTGAAGGCCCTGCATGACCAGGCAGAAGACTATGCCCCGGCTCTGTTTCTGCTCCTGACCAACGGATACTATTTTAACAGCCTGAATTCCGTGCGCTACTACCTGGCCCTGGCCATTGCGCTGTATGCAGCAAAATATGTGCTTCGCGGAGACTATGCCAAATTTATCCTGTGGGTGCTGGCCGGAGCCATCTTTCATAAGACCATACTGCTGGTGATTCCCGTGTATCTGGTGGCAGCGTACCTTGCAAAGACCGGATTTCGGAAGTGGCATCTCCTCATAGCAGTTCCCGGGGGTGCCCTGTTGGTGTTCGGACAGGACCTGATTCGGAAGATACTGTTCCGGATTTATCCTTTTTATGAGGCCTCCGCTTTTGACAACGGCAGACTGTCCTATATCAATATTTTGAAATGTCTGTGCGTGCTGGCGTTGTGTGTGATCACGTATAAATCCACAATTAAGGACCATTTTACCAATCGGTTTTACTTCATACTGCAGCTGTTCGGACTGATCGTATTCTGCTGTGGTGGATTTATTCCGGAGGCTTCCAGAATTGCTTACTACATGGTGGCGTTCCAGGTGTTCTTACTTCCGGGTGTTCTGCTTCGCATGAAAAAGGGCTGGTTTAAAACCCTGTGTACGGTGGGTATCATCGCCGCATATGGGGGATACTTCTTCGTCATGCTCTACAGGATGTACGATGTGAATATACGTTTATTGCCATATTTAAACTGGATATTTAATTAATTGCAAGTAACAACGAGGTAAACATGAAAATTCTATGGATTTGTAATACAGTGATTC
>CALYSH010000159.1 GCA_945485625.1 uncultured Lachnospiraceae bacterium
TGTGTTTCCTTAACTCCTCACATCCTGTCTGCGGACAAAGAGCCAGGAACCTGCAATCAACAGCAGCCCCACAAGCACCATACCGCAGGAAACCATGGCACTTACGGGCAGTTTGCTAACGGAGAGATAATCGATTATTATTTCCACCTGAGGAGCAAGCCTGCGAACAGTTACGCCAAAGAGTATCCAGAATAGGCTGGATACAATGAATGCCTCCCGATAAAATCGAAGGGCAATTCCGCCGTTAAAGAAAATTAGGCCCAAGAGAAAAACCCCCAGAGGCACCATGACCCTCCAGTCGCAGAAGGAGGTGATGTCCAGCTCACAGCGATACGCCGGGAACCAGGACCTGCACTTCATCATCTCCAGCTTGCTGCCGCTGAGCAGCACCAGGACTGCCAGGGTCATACGCAGAGCCTGATGAATCAGCTCATTTCGGAAAAATTCCTTTCTGGTACATCCCATGGTTAGGCAAAGGTCAAATCTGTCCGTAAATACCCGAAACGCATTTACCAGTGAAACGATCACCAGTACAACCATGCCTATGATAAATCCCAGGGGAAAGGTGGTGATTTCCTCCCCCTTATGAGCTGCCGTATTTACAATGATATCATGGGCAATGGAACCGCCTAGCATACCGCCCAGAATCCCCATTGCAAACAGAATACTATCCTTCCAATCCACATTTTTTAGCAAGCATTTCATGTTTCCATCCTCCTTACTGCCTTACATCCAGTCTGCTCACATATTTCCACATCGCACCGTATCCGCCAAGGTAAATCAGGACTGCGATTACCGGCAGAAGCGGCGTCCGCAGGAAATCAAGGGAAATCTTCGAATCCAACGTAAACATTATGGAAGTAAACACACCACTTGCTATACAGTTTACAATTACTGCGATATTATATATTTTTTTCCCAAACATGTCTGCCAGCACACTCATTCCGGCGCCGATTCCCCCGCCACACAGGAACAGAGAAGCATACACCATGACATCCATTCCCGTGTTCCGTCCAAGACTCCCGTCTCCAATCCATCTGCATATCAGACAACTCACACACATAAAGAAAGCGAAAATCAGATTCCCCATCATATTCCCCGGTACAACCGCCTTACGGGTGCATCCCATCGAAATCCTTAAACTGATTTCGCCGTTAATGCTTAACAGGCTGTTAAACAGGGTCATCATGATTCCGTAGAAAATAAAAATGTTTCCCTTCATCAACGAAGTGGTAAAATCCACCTTTCCGTCACTTCCGCATCCCAAAAGCCAGAAAAGTCCCATAAGCATCAGACTGATTACAATCCCTGTGATTCCGTTCCTATATCCCGAATATAAAGCATCCTTTACTGTTCTGCCAAATCCTTTCATACTGCCCTCCTATTCGGAATCTCTTCCGCAAAGTGCTACGAACAAATTCTGGAGACTGATGGGCTGAATGGTCACCTCACCGCTTCTCGGAAGGGTCTGACCCTCCTTCAGCAGGACAGTTACGCCCTTACTGCGGCCCATCTTTTCCTCATGATATATTTCCAGACCTTCCGTCACACGGTCCACCTCTTCCTCCAGACCGGTCACATGTGCAGCACGTTCCAAGAAATCCACGGTGTTCTCCTGCAGGAATACCTTCCCGTCCTTCATAATAATTACTTCCTCAAACAAATCCGCGGCTTCCTCAATGATATGAGTGGAGATGATAAAGGTTCTGCCGGTTCTCCCCTGCTCCTCCAGCAGCTCCTTATAAAAATCCTCTCTTGCCACCACATCCAGCCCTGCTACCGGCTCATCCAGTATGGTAATGTCCGCCTTGCTTGCAAGACCGATGGTAATAGTAACCATGGAAAGCATACCCTTGGACATCTTACATACAATCTGCTTGGTATTGATACCAAATCGCTTCATCAGCTCGTCTGCATAGGCCTGATCCCAATTGGGGTAATACAGGGCTGCCAGACGGAAGTATTCCTTAATCTTCTGATTGTTGGGTCCAAAGCTGGTCATGGTATTTAACTCTCTGGAGAAACACAGATGATCCAGTGCATCCCGATTCTCCCACACCGGCTGCCCGTCATATGTAACAGTTCCCTCATTGGACGCTGCCTGGGCGGTCATGACGGAAAGAAGGGTGGTTTTCCCTACACCGTTTCTTCCTACCAGACCATATATCTTTCCGGGCTCAATGGTTAAATCGATTCCCTTTAGCACTTCCTTTTTACCAAATCTCTTTGTAATTGCACTACATTCTAAATTAGCCATCATCCTATCCTCTCTTTCCCGATTATCCCCTTTGGATCATCTCCATCAGCTCTTCCTTTGTAATCCCCAGCTTTGACGCTTCCTCTATGAGGGTCTTAATGTAATTATCAAAAAACGAATTCCTTCTGCTTTCCAAGATTTTCTCCTTTGCTCCGGTACTTACAAACATACCGATTCCTCTTTTTTTATACAAAATACCATTGTCCACTAAAATATTGATTCCCTTTGCGGCGGTTGCCGGGTTAATCAGGTACAGCTTCGCCAGCTCATTGGTGCTGGGTACCCGTTCCTCTTCCATGAGGACTCCCCGCAGGATGTCCGTCTCAATCATTTCACTGATCTGCAAATAAATGGACTTTTCTTCAGAAAAGTATTCCTGCAACTCCATTCTCCTCCTTCTCTTGTTGTTCGGTTCATTACTTGTGTAACTAACCATACCACCAACCAAGCTATGTGTCAATCCTTTTTTGCAAAAAAATGAGCAGACCGACTCCCAACGTCATTACGTATAGACATTAGGAATCAGCCTGCCCGATTTTCTCCAATATTTCCCTGCTCTTACAAAGCTTATTACATCAATGGTGCAATGGCCTTTAACACCGCTCCCATCACCTTATAAGACAGTTTTTCCTGACGAATGGTCTCCGGAGTCACCTCCCTGCACTTCAACAGGGTCTCCTGATAATCCGCCTCGATTTCACTAATACATTTGCAGCGATACAGATAGGTAGCGCACTCAAAATGATGGTACAGACTGCGGTAATCCAGATTGATGGTACCCACTACTGCCTTCTCATCATCGCTGACAAACACCTTGGCATGGACAAAGCCGGGGGTGTATTCATAAAGCTTCACACCTGCCCTGATCAGCGCCTTATAGTGTGTTTTGGCCAGTGCATAAGCAACCTTCTTGTCCGGGATACCGGGCAGAATGATTTTCACATCCACCCCTCTCTGTGCCGCATAAACCAGGGCGGCCTCCAGCTCATCATCCAGGATCAGGTAGGGCGTCATAATGTGCACATAGCTTCTGGCACGATACAGGATGTCCATATACACCTTTTCGCCTACCTTTTCTCCATCCAGTGGACAATCCCCGTAGGGCATTACATAGCCCTCCGCACATTCCTTGGGGAAGCAGAGAGTGGCCTCCTCCCATTTGGGCTCCTTTACATCCAGATTCCACATCTGCAAAAACATCAGGGTAAAGCTCCGGACAGCCTCCCCCTTTAACATCACCGCCGTATCCTTCCAGTGCCCGTAAACCTCCTTGCGGTTTATGTATTCATCCGCCAGGTTCACGCCTCCGTTAAAGGCCACCTTCCCGTCTATGACCAGAATCTTTCTGTGATCCCGGTAGTTGTACTGGGTGGAAACGAAGGGCGTAATAGGAGTAAAGGGCTTGCAGGCAATCCCAAGCTTTGCCATCCGCTTCGGATAATCGTGGGGCAGAAGTGCCGCCTCACACATACCGTCATACATGACACGTACATCCACACCTGCAGCCGCCTTCTCCGCCAGAATCTTTAATATACTTCCCCACATGTATCCTTCGTCAATGATAAAGTACTCCATGTAGATAAACTGCTCTGCCTTCTTCAGCTCCTCCAGCAAAGCCCGGAATTTATCCTCTCCCAGGGGAAAATAAGTAACCTCCGTATTCCGGTATACGGGGAAGCAGCCGCTCCGATTCAGGTATCTGCACAGATCATCGGTACCGGATTGGATCAGCTCCTGCTCCTCCAATACCCGGGCATCCTGGGAAATCACCTCCCTGGTTTCCTCGATCAGTTCTGCCACTCTCCTTTTGACCAGCCGGTGACCCACATCCTTCCGGGAAAACCAAAGCATAATGGTGGCGGGAACCGGAAACAACATAATCAGATACAGCCAGGTCAGCTTGGCCGAGGACTCCATCTCGCTGTTAAACAGATAGAGAATCATACCGCTGGAAAAAGCCGCCTGAACAAGGGTAAATATCTTAAAATACGCACTAAACCAATGATAAATGGATACCAGAAAACCGATTTCCAGTATTAACAGGACTACCATCAGCCCAAATCTGCTGAAAACGATCTTCCAGATTCCCTTTTTCCTTTTCGGCAGTAAAGTAATGATTTCTTCGTTCATCATATGTTTCACCTGATTTCTTTTCATT
>CALYSH010000160.1 GCA_945485625.1 uncultured Lachnospiraceae bacterium
ATGGCATGATTGATCATGTCACGAACATTATCCTTGTCTCTGTCGCGAACCTTTACACGACCCAGAATACCCAAAAACCACCCACGCAACTCTTTGTACATGTAATTGGTAGTATTCCCTACGATGGAATCATATAAAGTCGCTCTGTCTAAACCCAGGGATGCACTGATTTCTTCGGGAAGGGTGTCTCCCTCGGGCATGGCATACTTACCGTATTCTTTATCAATGGCCTCGTTAATGGTCTTACGGAGCTCTGTGATGTTACGCTCGATTTCGTTCAGCTCATAACGATTGCTCTCTCTCAGGGAAACTGCCTGATTGCTCAGACGGGACAATGCCTTATCCACACTGTCAATGATTGCAGAAGCCTTGACAGCGGAAGCATACTTTTCACCATACTGCACAATCTCTCGTTCCAAAGCGTAAAGACCGCAGGCTACCTCCAGGGTGGATACATCATCCTTGTTGTCCTGGGCTTCCTTTAAAGCCTTCTCACAACGCTCATTCATGCTGTTGGTGGCAAATTCGGAACGGGCACATCTGTTTTCCCGGAAGCAGAAACCGCCAAACTTGTCTGTCATATTATTCAGGCCCTTGTTAAAGTCGGACATATCCTTTTCGGAAGCAATGCCGTTCTTTACAGCCTTTGCAGCGTAACCAAACTTTGCGGACAGGAAGAACAGCTTCTTCTCTTCCAGACGAATGGAGAATGCACTGTCATCCTTGTATTTGATTTCCTCATGCTGCAGGTCCTTTCTGGCATCGGAATCAATACTGTCGGACCAGTTGATAACAAACAGGGAACGACCGATATCGATACTGGTCTTGCTGTTCTTTTCCTCGGTTTCCTTTAAATACTTCAGCAATGCATTGTTTCCGCTGCCCTCCGTCTTGTTGGGTGCAGCTACGAAAATCAGGATGGACTGCTTCTGTTTGGACAATGCGTCCATCAATACCGCCTGATGCTCTGCATAGTTGCTGTCGGTACCGGGTGTATCATAAATGGTATACTGCACATTGGGGCTGTCCAAAGGCACCGGGAAGTTAATCTGGATATCAGCGGAAACGCCATCCATACCGTTCAACATGGTAAGAATTGCACAAATCTGTTCGTGCTGTCTCATCTTCTCATCGTGAACGCGGTTTACTTCATGCTGAATCCGGGTTTTGATTTCACTTTCAAAAGGTCCCTGTGCAAAATCAAAGCACTTGGATCTTCCGTTCCACTCCAGCTCGGAATAAACTCCCTCAATGGTAAACATAATCCTTACCTTACCGTTTGCCTTGGGGCTGGAAATCCGAAACATCTTCGCGGTTTCGGAGGTAATCTTCTCCGGAAGAATCTTGTAACCCAGAAGGGCATTAATCAGAGTAGATTTTCCCGCACTGTAAACACCGGTAAAGCAAAGGCTTACTGCATTGTCGTTTAAGCTCTCGATCTTCTCATGTATATTCTGTCTCTCTTCGTCAATCTGCTTTGCGAAGCTTTCCGCACTCTTTCTGACATCCTCATTCTCCAGAGGAATTTCAAAAAGCTTCAGACGATTTCTGTACAAAATCTCAGCTGCCTGTTCTCCATATTTTTCAACCTCAGAGAAGGTATGCGTCATGTCCGGAAGCTCCGCAATCAGAACCGGAGTAATCTTGCAGGATTTCGAGTCGGAATTGTAATACTCTACCATCTGCACAAAATCCTCATAGTCCATCTTTGTGGTAACCACCTGGATTTCAATATTCTTTAGTCCGTCGAACACATTTACGATATCATCAAAGAACTCGTTACCGTAGTCCTGAAGAACAAAAGCCCCCTTTTTGTTCATATACTGACGCAGCTTACTGTCCGCCTTCAAGGGAACCTCAAGACCATTCTGGAAACGATGAAACTCAACCTCTTTTTTGGCCGGATGATACTTCATTTGCAAAGCCTGTTTGTTCATGCTAACCTCCCTATATTAGAAAAAGAAAACCCACGTTTATTTTAACACACTGTAGTGTTTTCTACAATCATTTTATTTCACATTCGAAAGCTTTTCTCCTGGCAGGACAATCCCCTCGCGATTTATGACAGCGGTCTGAAAATCCTGTATGTTTTTTAGAGGCTTTGCAAATGCCATGCCCCCATACGTCAGATTGGTACTGTGAATATCCGAGCCTCCGGTCTGCGGTAAATCATATTTTTCCGCATATTCATAGGCCTTTGTATTAAAATCCGGATTTCGATGGGAAGAATTCACTACCTCTACGCCATCCACCCACTCCGGATAAAGCTTGATTTCCGGGATATAATCCGCCTCCCGGAACGGATGTGCATGAATCACCATACCTCCGTCACGCTTCACCATTTTGTACTGCTCCTCCACCGTACAGTCACGAATCTCCGGATGGCTCTTTAACCACTGTTTGTCCAATCCGTAAACCAGGAAATCGATTCCGTTATAGGATGCCTCCCATCCAAAGAATACCTGAAGTCCGATACGGTCTCCTGTTTTCTTTGCCTGTTCAAAGCCCTTACAATAGCTTTCCACCCATTCCTCCCAGGGAAGGCTGCGATCCACTGCCGTATTTCCGTAAAAGAAATGATCGGTTACAAAGATACCTGTATATCCGGCTTCTTTATACGCTTCTGCCATCTCCTCCCCGGTGCACTTTCCACAGGCGCTTCCCTGGGAAGTGTGAAGATGGGTCTCGTATCTGTAGGGATATTTTACTGCATTTTCCACACTGTTTTCCTCTTTTTCTTTCTATTCTGTCTGAATAGTTACCTGAACTTTATTATTCAAACCCCTTCACCGTTGGTTCAGGCAATGCTGCAGGGCAGAAAGGACCAGCCCCACATTTTGATATCGCTTCATTGGATTGGGCCTGGTACACTTTCGGATTATCTTTTCCAGTTCCTTTGACAATTGGGGATTCCACTGTCGGATGGGACAGATCTCATATGGTTCCTCCGATGGATAATGACCGGTAAGAAGCACATACAGGGTCACTCCCAGACTGTAAATATCGGTTCGTGCGTCGGACTGTCCTCTCTTCGAGAGCTGTTCCGGTGCACAAAACCCGTAGGTTCCCAGACGAACCGTATCCCTTCTCTGCCTCTCCTTATACAGCCTGGCCGTTCCAAAATCCACCAGCTTCAGCCGGCCGTCCTGTTGAAGCATAATATTGGCAGGCTTCAGATCGCGATAAATCACGGGAGGCCTTTGAGAATGCAGATAAATCAATACCCTGCATAACTGAATTCCCCAGGAAAGAACCTGTTCCTCTCCGAAGGGTCCTTGCTCCTGCAAGAGTTGTTCCAGGCTTTCCCCTTCCACATAATCCATCACCACATACAATTTGCCCTTTTGTGAAATGGTGCGTACAATATGTGGCAAAGCAGGGTGGTAGAGTTTTTGCAAAAACCGGACCTCAGCTGAATCCGCCGCTTTGCCCTGTTCATTCCCCATTCCCCTATGTCCGGTAATCTCCTTGATTGCCCAATGTCTTTTCTCCAGCCTGTCCCAGGCCAGATACACTCTGGCAGAGCCTCCCCTGCCGATTTCTTTCTTCAATTCATATCTTCCGAGTAACATACTCCCTCCGATTTCGTTGGTTTCCTTCTCCGTTACCCGTTTGATACCACATTCCAAGGTACTATTTTATATTTCCTTCCCCGATGCAAATACACCATTTGAAAGAAAAACCTATTCCAAAACAATCCTTCCGTCAGGAAGTCTGCGAAATTGCCTTAGGAATCTCCAAGCCTGCTCACAGGTGTGAGGCCGGACCTCATGTCCCTGGTTGCTGACACTGCCAAAGACCGTGTAGCAGATATCATCCTCACTGTAGAAATAGTGCAGTGTGAGAACCGCATTATCACGACTTCCATCCACATGCCTGGTGATGGAATCCCCGTTGATGCCCCATATCGGATTCTCCCAGGCACCCTGATTGTTGTAATCCGCCATATATTTTTTCTTCGCCCGATTCACCCGGAGTACATCCTCCATACGGTCCACACATTTCTGTGCCTGGAAGGGCAGCTCCGGCAAAGGGGTCAGCTCGCCGCCGATATAGAATACCGGTACCCGAACCGTATCATTGATTGCTTTGGGTGCGGGTTGTCCGAACACATTTAAGCCCACCTCAAAGGTTGCATCCATAGGTGCCAGACCAGCAAACACCTCCGGGTATTCCTGGTACATATCCCAGGATTTACATCCTCCCATGGAAAATCCGGTTGCGTATATTTTTTCAGAATCAATGGGATACTGCTTCTTCAGCACATCCAGAAGTTCCATCATTTCCGTAGCGGTGCTGTTCAGATGATTCTCAATGCACACCAATATAAAATCGTGGGCATGGGCCACCATATACCAGTCGGAGGTTGAAGCCATATAAAAAATAGATTCCCCTCCT
>CALYSH010000161.1 GCA_945485625.1 uncultured Lachnospiraceae bacterium
TTGCATTCACCTGTCACGGAATTGAAGGAAAACAGAGGAATCCCTTCTTTCTGACAGCGGTTCACAATATAGCTCACAAGGGCATCATGGACCAGCCCCACATTCAGCGTGTTGGTCAGCGCAATGGGAGATTCCAGAGTCCCCAGCTCGTTAATCTGAATCGTTCCCGCTGTCTTCCCGAAACCATTCAGAACATAGGATGCCGCGGCCAGCTTCTTCGCAAATATATTATCCTCACAGGGGAGAATCACAGTAACCCCTGTCTTGTGTCTTTCCGTATCAATTGTACAGTGTCCCACCGAAACACCGGGGATATCCCCGATGGAATTGCGTTCTCCTGTGGGAAAAGAACCGATACTGATTCCGTAATCACGGATTCGTCTGCAGCTCATAGAATATTACCTCACAATATATATTTGAAATTTACAGCTGTTCAGAGCCGGGCAGTGCTTTCGAAGCCGGCTCTAAACAGTTACAAGTATACTACATGCTCTGTCGAACAGTTACCATTTTTTCAAACAATTGGGATACATTTTTTACCCTGCTTTGATGGTCAGCAATTTCTGCACAAGGGCTTCTGGTGCAAGTCTGTCTTTCTAGGCATGGTAATCCCTTTCACAATTGATTGAAGAAACTGCAAATTCACGCTGTTTAGTGCCAGCTAGGTTTTCCGTTGGTCAAAAACAGTGCTTTTCGTTTGAACTCCGATTCCAACGAAAATCCATCATATTCCTGGTTTAGGAATTCCGCTTCTTCCGTGCTTTTCACCGGGAAAATATCCGTATAAAAGCTTTCATCGGCGCCGCAGAAACTGTATTCTGATTCCTGGATCAGTAGAAGCTTTCCACAATGCCTGCATCGGGCAAGGTATCGTTCACCCCGATCCCATGTATACAGGCAATGTCCATTACAATGGGAACCATATTCCTGGACGATCTGCGAACTCCACTTCTCTTTTGCAACTTCCGGATCATCCTCCGCAAAAATGCAGCACATATATTCTTCTGGTGTGTTGTATATTTCCGAACTCTCCTTTCTCAGCCCTCGGGAATGAGATAGATCTGAGCCAAATTGGAAGCGTATGATTTGTAGTGCTGATGAGCCTGCTCATGCTGATTTGCGTGTATCATTCGGATGCAGGGCTCCACCAGTTCTTCGTAGACGCGGTTCCAGATCTCCAGATGATTGGGCAGCCGGTTGATCGCTTCCACAATTCTGGGAGCCGTTGCGTAGTATTGCTCGATTTCTGCTCGGCCTCCAGGTTGCCCGGCTAAGTATTCGTCACGGAAGACTCGTAACGTCTCCAGTTCCTCACAATGATCCGGCAGTCCTTTTGCCATAACACAGGCAGAGGTCAGATAGCAGCCATCCGTTCCACTGGATGAACCGTGACCTGAATGACCTGTATGGGAACTGCCGCTTTTTCCGTCCGGCTTGTAATACTTGTCCGGATTCAATCCATTTTCTTTCATAAAACTGCGGAATGATTTCTCTGACTTGTAGTCGTAGATTTCATCCGGGTGATGGGCACCAACATCGTACAGATCAGCTTCTGCTTTCTTATAGTTGAATTTTGACATTGATTTCCCTCCTGGCGAAACATATCGTCTTGGTTTTCTTCTCAGCAAAATCCCATTCTTCCGAGAACTTCGTCACAGAATCACTGGGAAAATATACTCCAATCCTTTTATTATTCCTGAATTATTCACGCCACCCAATATCCTGCACCAAAGCTGCCCGTACAAATACAATTAGCAGCATCTCCCCTCAAAAGCGCACCAGACCACCTGAAAAAGGGCGCAATACCCCTATAAGGCTTTGAATGGGCTTTTTTGAAGATATCAAGGTGAAAAAAATCACTAATTCGGCAACGGCGTTAGCTGTTGGATACGCCGGAGTGTGTCACAGAATTCCGCTTTATATGGGCAGCTGCTGCACAGCTTAAAGGTAACATTGTTTGTGCTGCTAACTGTATACTGATCGCCATTCTTTGAGATGGTAACATGCGCAAGAGTCTCGCCGTCTGATATAATCCTGTAAGTAATATGAGCAGAATTGTCTGGTGGCGTTTGTTCTGCCACGGTACTTTTTGTTAACTTTGGCGCATGTGTTGGCTTGCATAGTTCATTGGCAAACTGTAATGATTCCTCACTAATTCGACTATACCAGCAGCATTTGCCTCTATGCCACCGCCAACGATTGCCCCGAAGTCTTTGCAAAACATCATCGGTTGGTTTTTCGTCAAAGTAGATTTCGATCCCATCCAGTTGAATATTAATTGGTAACTATTCAGTCGCACTATAAAACCGAGCAACAATTGTCCAATTCGTAGAATTTTCAGCATCCATCTCGGCAACCTATTCTTCGTGCTGTGGATAACTTTTTAGCAGTGAAGCCAGGCTGCAAAAAGCTACGTCCACTGTGCTGCCAGCGTGAGGGCATTCCCGTTCATTGCCTCCTGGACGGCATGGAACCATGTAACTCCCTGCTTTCTTGCGGTACTCAGGAAGCTCATGATTTTCATGTAGTCATCCGCACCTTCTTTCATGCGGAAGCAGCCGGAAACCTTCTGCTTCACCTTGCTGAATCGGATGGTACGTTCCGCTTCGTTATTGGTAAACGGCACCTGCCAATCCCTGGCGAAAAGCAGAATATCCCCCTTGTAGTCCCGCAGGCGCTCCAAAAGACAGACGACTTTCCCTTTCGCAATGCGCCCACGCTTCCAAGATGGCTTCCTGGGTACGGGATTTTGGGACAACCCATCCGCAACAATCCGGTCATATCGCAGAAGATAAGCCTCCAGGACACCCTCTTGGAAGCAGGTTTGCCCCATTGTGGCATACTGCTCCCGGCTGCCCAGGATTTCCAACAGCAATTCCTGCATTTGCTTTGCCCAGGCCTGATGCTTTTCTTCCTCCGCGTATACCAATTCCCGCAGAATATGAGCATTGCAGAGGCCATGCCTGGCTGCTTCATTGCTGTAGTATGGCTTCCAGAAGTCATGCATCATGGTGTTCTTGAAGCTTGGCAAAAGTCCGATGTCTTCCATGGCTTTCTTGCCTCGTTTCTTGTGCAGCTCCATATATGACCACTTCTCATTGCACATACAATGCAGCCAATGGAGCGATCCGGCTACTCGCAGACCGGTCTCGTCGCAGTTCAGCACCGGAAGCTCGAACACTTTTCCCCGAATGTAGGATACTGCATCCGTTACAGAGTCTGCCATCTGTCCGATCCAGTTCTGCACGGTTCCCGTACTCACAGTAATATCAAATACGCTTGTCAGCAGCTTATGAATCCGGTCAACGCTCACCATGCCAACGGTACTCGGTGCCACGGCAAGCCCCTTTAGATTGCTGTCATATCGCACATATATAACAAAAAAAGAGACATTGCTGTCTCCTGATGATGGTGCCGACTATAGGACTTGAACCCACAACCTACTGATTACAAATCAGTTGCTCTACCAATTGAGCTAAGTCGGCATATTTAATGGCAAAGAACCCTAATAATGATACCGCTAGTTTCAGATGCACCCCATTTTTGCAGGTGGGGTGCATTTCTGATTTTTGGGGTGCATTTCCAGCTTGTGGGGTTCATTCTATCTGTCAGCGATGCACCCCGGGGTGTAGACACTGCACCCCGGCAATCATTACAGCGTATTCTGTCAAATCAGGGCTTTGCCTTCGCGGAACGCCTGCCCGACTATCTCGCCCAGAACCAGATACTGATTGTTCATGGTGTCAAAGGTACACATTTGGATTCAGAGCCGTTCAATCAGAGCTGAACGATTACGTATTTTTTTGTCCTGCGTGCGGCGGAGCACATTTTACTGCAGCTTCTGAAGCTCCAGATAACGTCTCAGATAGGGATCAAGAGCGTGACAGGTCTCTCCCGTGTACCCCGTTACGGAATCAGAAGCGGCGAGAGAGTTCAGGATTGCTTCTTCTTCTGCTTCAATTACTGCGCGGAAGGGGAGATCCATAAGGGATTCATTCAGTATTTGGATATGGGAAAAAGCTTCACCGTCATCGGATGTGTCGGAAATGATATTGGCGGTAGAGAATCCGATCATGACATCTCCACTGCCGTGTCCCACATGGGATCCTGTTCTTCCAAGCCCCATGGCAGCCCGCCTCAGGATGCGGTGGAGCTGTCTTGAAGATAAGGGAATGTCAGTTGCGATAATGGACATGATGGATCCCTCATCGTCAGTTTTCAGACATTTTTTCTTTTCTTCGTCCTGCCATTCTTTGATGGCTTTGCCGATTTCCATTCCCTGAATGACCAGATCCTCCATTTTCCCGAAATTGGACTGTACAAGCACGCCGATATGATAAGTTTTTCCTCCGATTTCAATTCTTCGGGAGGAGGATCCGATAC
>CALYSH010000162.1 GCA_945485625.1 uncultured Lachnospiraceae bacterium
AAATTTGAAAAGGCTCTTTTTTCCTTTGATTATACGGACCGCAGCAAAGGCTATCGTCAGTACGTCGATGTGGATTCCTTTGTGGACTTTTTCCTGATAAACGAGTTTACGCTTAACTACGATGCTCCATTTTATTCAACCTATTTGTATAAGGATATCAGAGAAAAGCTTCAGCTTTGTGTTTGGGATTTTAACTCAGCGTTTGATTATTACGAATTGTCCAGCATTTCGCCGGAGACCTTTTTGATGCAGTCTAGCATGTGGTATCAGTATCTCTTCAAAGACAAATCCTTTGTCGATGATGTTATTGATCGGTACTATGAGTTGAGAGAAACGTTTTTTAACGAAGCGTATCTGTTTCAGTACATTGATGAAACGGTTGCGTACCTTGGCCCTGCCGTTGAACGTAACTTTGAGAAATGGGGTTACTCGTTTGGCGCGGAATATGACTACCTAACACCTGCGGAACGAAATGTTCGCAGCTATGACGAGGCTATTGCGCAGGTCAAGGACTGCATTTCCAACCGGATTGACCACATGGACAGCAATCTTGACAGGCTGTACTATCTGTGCCATGGGTCTACGAACAAAGTGTACAATTATGATTCTAATTCAAAAGGGGCGCTTCAATGAAAAAATATCTGATTGCCGTCGCCTCCCTGCTTGTGGGATTGTTTCTTTTTGATTATCTGTTTTTTCAGGTGGGAGTAATCTACCTTCCCCACAGAGGTGAACCGGAATATCATTCTATGGCGAAAGGTGAGAAGATTTTCCTCGATATGGGAAACGGATTCGAGGAATTCACAGTAAAAGGTGTCGATCTGGGGTTGGCTAAACCGGGGCATTATGCGACCGAGCTGGCCATCACAAAAGAGGAGTATCTGCGCTGGTTTTCGCAAATTCAGGAGTTGGGTGCAAACGTGATTCGTACCTATACCGTTGCGGGTCCGGCCTTTTATGAGGCGTTTTACGAATACAATGTCAACAACGACAACCCGTTGTACCTGATTCATGGTGTCTGGGTGGATGACTACTTGATCAATTCCAGTTTCAGTGCTCTGGACGCGGAATTTTTTAAACCGTTTCTGAAGTCCTGCAAGCAAGTGGTGGATGTGGTTCACGGACGGAACAAAGGCAGTGTAGAGGGAAGCCTGTTTCGGACCTACTATAAATGGGATATCTCTCCTTGGGTCATTGGATACATCATGGGTGTGGAATGGGAAAATACGCTGGTTGGCTATACAGATTATTCCCTTACGCAGGAACCACAATTTTCCGGTGATTATTTTTATACGGAGGATGCCAGTAATTTCGAGATTTTTCTGGCACGTGTCGGAGAAGAAGTCGTTCGCTACGAAACGAAAAAATACGGGACGCAGCGCATGACCGCCTTCTCTAACTGGCCGACAACCGATCCGCTGGAATACAATATAAACGTTATCAGAAAATTCGGTAAAACGGCTTCTATTGATGTGGAACACATCAAGTGTACAGAGAACTTCAAGTCGGGACAATTTGCGTCCTATCATATCTATCCGTACTATCCGGATTATTACAAGTATCAGAAAGGGCATGAACAGAACACCTATCTTCAGTATCTGACGGATATCAATGCACACCACACCATACCTGTGGTTATTTCAGAGTTCGGCGTGCCTTCTTCCCGGGGTATGGCTGCCCGTGAGGAGGGCCTGGGGCGGAATCAGGGAGGTATGAGTGAAACGCAGCAGGGCTATGCGCTGGTGTCTATGTATCAGGATATTATCGAGGCCGGCAGTGCGGGCGGAATCGCTTTTTCCTGGCAGGATGAATGGTTCAAACGCACGTGGAACACCGTGGCGGCTACTGATCTGCTAAGAACTCCCTATTGGAGTGACTACCAGACAAACGGGCAGTATTTTGGCTTGCTCTCGTTTGATCCGGGAAAGGAAAAAAGCATCTGCTATGTGGATGGGGACCGTTCCGAGTGGACAGAAAAGGATCGTGTTACCATTCAGGATGGCTTTAGCCTTTCAATGAAATATGATGAGAAATTCATATATTTCCTGGTGGAGAAGGATGGCTGGAACCTCACGACGGATAAGCTGTATATCCCGATTGACACTACACCAAAGAGCGGTTCCTTGAAGGCGGATAATCTGGCAGTGTCCATGAGTGAAGCAAGTGACTTCATCATTGAAATAGATGGAAAGCGAAACAGCCATGTTTGGGTTCAGGAATACTACGACATGGTGTCGGCTCTGTATTACAACGAAACAATGCGGGAGAATGTCTTTTCCAGAACCTACCCGTCTGCGGATTCAGCCCAGTTCTTAACCATAAGACTCCTTCTGAATAATGTCCGGTATTATGAAAGAAGCAGCACAGGGGGTCCGGATATGCCATTGGAAATTTACGAATATGATATGACAAATATCCGCCATTATCGTATTGAGGAGACCTACGAAACCGGTAAGCTGACCTACGGCAACGCAAACCCTGATTCACCGGACTTTAACTCTCTTGCGGATTTCTGCGCCGGAGAGGGCTTCGTGGAGATCAAGCTTCCCTGGCAGCTGCTGAACTTTGCCGACCCAACCACCATGCGCATCCATGATGACTACTATGAATGCTATGGCGTGGAATACCTGACCATCGATTCCATCCGGGTGGGTGTGGGAGACGGCAGCGATACCATCCAGATGGCCAGCTTCCCCATGAAGAAGCTGGGCCGAAAGCCGGAATACCACGAGCGGCTGAAGCAGTCTTACTACATTCTGCAGGCCTATTGGACCGGAAAAACAACGCAGCATTAAAATGCTGACCGCAGACCATGCTGCTTGAGAATTGTTCGCTGAAAGGAGAGATAAGTTATGACCATCATTATCCGCGTGTATATGCTGCTCTGTGCTTCCCTGCTGCTGTTCGACATATGCTTCCTGCTGGTGCAGAACCGGCGGAGCCTTGTCGCTTACCGCATCAACCGAACGCTGGAAGATCAGATCCGCAGAGAGATCAGAGTGTACAGGGAATCGGGGGCTTTTTCTCCGGGCTTCCCGGAAACCCTTCGGCAGGCCCTGCCGAAAACCAGAAACCTGCTCACATTGCAGGGCGTTCTGGAGGAGGATGCGCAGGCACGGGAGTGGTTCCGCCCTTTTGTGTTTGCCCAGCTGAAGGAGTACACCTCCAGAGACGACTATGAGCAGGCGTACTATACCTACGTTCTTTCCACCTTTGACTACCGCCGGGAAAAACCCACCCCGGAGTTTGTGGATGATCTGATTGGCTTCCTGGATTCCAAATCTCTGTACACCTTCGCCAACACCATGACCTGCCTGTACGCCATCGGTCTGACCGCACCGCTGATGCGTGCCATGGATATAATCAATGAGCGGGAGGGGTTCTATCATAAAAAGCTGCTGGTAGACGGCCTTCTGTCCGCTCAGGTGGAGGGTGACGACCTCAATACCAGCCTGATCTGGAAATTTGACAGCTACACACCCTATATTCAGGATTGCCTGCTGGACTATTTCCGGCTGTGCGGTCAGGATGTTTCCGATCTGTGTATGCGCGTCCTGACGGGCGGAAAAGCCGACGCTCAGGTGCGCTTTACCGCCATGCGTTATTTTGCCAAGTATCCGAATGCGGATGCCAAGGCGTATTTCCTGACGGTGCTTGCTGATGACAATGCCCCGTGGATTGAGCAGATGCTCTCCATTCAGGCTCTGCGGCGATACGATGACCGGGAAGCGCATGATGCCATCTTCAAAAAGATCACCAGTCCCAACTGGTATGTGCGGGTCAATGCGGTGCAGTATCTTCATGACAGAGGCCTCAGCAGGGAAGATGTCTTCGACATTCTGTATCAAAAGGACCGTTATGCGAACGAATCCCTGCTTTATCAGTTCCGGGGCGATAAGGAAATGACCCGCTACATTGTCGATACCATCCAGCTGCTGAACATGCAGGACGCAACCGTAGACGCAAGCAGCGATGTGGATGCCCTATGTAATGCTGCTTCCGGCGCAGCAGTTTGAGAGGAGGAAGAAACATGTTTGACTTTTTTCGCAGCGTCTTCACCGTGGAAACGGTAAAGCAGATTCTGAAAATTGCAGAAATCGTCTTCGTTCTCTATCTGGCAGGATATTCCACCTTCCTGTTTGCTTCTGTAATTGTGGGCAGTAATCAGCTTTTTACGGATATTAAAAAGCGTCAGCTGCACAATGCCATCCATCACGATTACTATGTTCCCATCAGTGTCATTGTTCCGGCCTATAATGAGGAAGTGACCATTGTGCAGACGATACGTTCACTGCTGAAGCTGGATTATCACACCTACGAGATTGTTGTTGTAAACGACGGCTCCAAAGACAACACGGCGCAGCTTGTGATCGCTACCTT
>CALYSH010000163.1 GCA_945485625.1 uncultured Lachnospiraceae bacterium
TAACAGCACATGCATCAACACCAATATACTCCTTATGTGTATGCTTTTCATGAATAACCTTTGTAACCAGATGGCCATAAGGACCCATCATAAAACGTCCCAGCTCCGTATAAATCGCTACATCACCCATACCTGCCGGAACCAGTACTTCATCATAAACTTTATGAACAGCCTCACCAATTACACGGATATCATTGGGTTCCTGATCCGGACGATAAGGAATTCCAATACCACCGGACAAATTGATGAATGCAATATGGGCACCGGTCTCCTCCTTCAAACGAACAGCCAGGCGGAACAATTCTCCTGCCAGAGTGGGATAATAATCATTGGTAACGGTATTGCTGGCAAGGAATGCATGAATACCAAAATTTTCCACTCCTTTTTCTTTCATCACACGGAAGCCCTCAAACATCTGCTCTGTGGTAAAACCATACTTTGCATCTCCGGGATTATCCATAATATTATTACTGATGGAGAAATATCCGCCGGGATTATAACGGCAGCTCAAGGTCTTCGGCAAATAACCGATGGTCTTCTCCAGAAAATCAATATGGGTAAAATCATCCAGATTAATGGTTGCCCCAATCTTTGCGGCATAAGCAAATTCCTCAGCCGGAGTATCATTTGATGAGAACATAATGTCCTTACCATCTACTCCCATAGCATTGCTTAACATCAATTCCGTCATGGAGGAACAATCGCATCCACAGCCATAATCCCTTAAAATATCAATCAAAAACGGATTGGGAGTTGCCTTAACCGCAAAATATTCTTTATATCCCTTGTTCCAGGAAAATGCTTCCTTCAATGCCCTAGCATTCTCACGAATCCCCTTTTCATCATAAATATGGAAGGGAGTGGGATAAGTCTTAACAATCTCTTCAATTTGTTCTTTTGTTACAAAAGCTTTCTTTTCCATATACGGTCCAAACCTTTCGAATACTATAATAAATGCGCTCTCATTTCTTCCGGAGAAAGAGGGCTTAAATCTGCCGGAGCAACATCAAATACGGTCTTACAGCCACTTATGCCTCTCTGGTTCATGCGGTATGCCGCTCTGGCATATGCAACCAGTACACAGGCAGTGAATTCCGGATTGGAATCCAATTGCAGACGATACTCAATGACATGATTATTCTCACCGTTTTTGCCGGTCTTTCCGGTACGAAGGACCATACCGCCATGAGGAATCCCTGCATGGTCTCTTTTCAGCTCTTCCATAGAAATAAAGTGAACGGTCGTATCGTAATCCGCAAAATAATTTGGCATGGTCTTGATTTCCTTCTCAATACGTGCCAGATCAGCACCTTCCTCTGCTACAACAAAACACTCTCTGGTATGCTTCTGTCTGGTAGTAAGTTCCGGATTCTCACAATTTCTCACTGCCTCCAACGCAGACTCAACCGGGATGGTATACTGCTTTGCATCCAGAACGCCATCAATCCTTCGAATTGCATCGGAATGTCCCTGGCTGACACCCTTGCCCCAGAAGGTATAGTCGTTGCCGTCTCTTAAGATTGCATTTGCATACAATCTGTTCAGTGAGAACATACCGGGGTCCCAGCCAACAGAAATCATAGCAATCTTTCCGGATGCGATTGCAGCTGCGTTTACGCGTTCAAAATGCTCCGGAATCCTTGCATGGGTGTCAAAGCTGTCCACCACATTATACATCCTTGCATACTCTGCGGTCTGCTTCGGCAAATCGGTTGCTGAACCGCCGCAAAGCATCAAAACATCAATCTGGTCCTGCATCTTTGCCAGCTTATCAGCGGAATACACCGGCACATCAGAATCAACCTTTACGGTAGAAGGGTCTCTTCTGGTGAAAACACCAACAAGCTCCATATCATCATTCTGACGGATGGCACACTCAATACCACGTCCCAAATTACCATAACCTAAAATACCGATTTTCATCATTCATTTCCTCACTTTTTTATATTCTCTATCTGCCAGTCAATGGGTGCTATCCCATGCTCTGTCAGAAAACGGTTGGTCTTACTAAAAGGCTTACTGCCAAAGAATCCGCGATAAGCGGATAACGGACTGGGATGAGGTGCCTTCAAAATCAAGTGATTCGGATTATCCAGCATCTCTGCCTTCATCTGAGCCGGCTTTCCCCACAAAATAAATACGATGGGACGATTTTGCTTGTTCAACGCCCGAATTGCAGCATCTGTAAATTCTTCCCATCCCTTCTTTTGGTGGGAATTGGCAACATGGGCACGTACCGTCAAAACAGTATTTAACAAAAGCACACCCTGATCCGCCCACTTGGTCAGATATCCGTTATCCGGTATATAGCAGCCCAAATCATCCTGTAATTCCTTATAAATATTTACTAAGGAGGGCGGAATCTCCACCCCGGGCTTCACCGAAAAGCATAGCCCATGAGCCTGTCCCTCCTCATGATAGGGATCCTGCCCCAGAATCACCACCTTCACCCGGCTAAGGGGTGTAAAGTGGAACGCATTGAATATGTCATCTGCGGGCGGAAATATCTGTCTGGTATTATACTCCTCCTTAACAAATTGATAAAGAGTTTTATAGTAAGGTTTTCGAAATTCTCCGCCCAGAGCATCCAGCCAATCGTTATCAATCATTGCCATAACGCATTCTTCCTTTTCTTTCGTTACAAACGAACACTGATTCCTCGGTCCTTCAGATATTCCTTTACCTCTTTGATTTCCAATTCTTTATAATGGAACAGAGAAGCAGCCAGTACTGCCTCCGCTTTCGCTTCGGTCAAAGCATCATAAAAATGCTCCAAAGTACCTGCGCCACCGGATGCAATGACAGGAATATCTACTGCCTCAGCAACCGCTTTGGTCAATTCAATGTCATAACCGGCCTTGGTACCGTCCCCATCCATGCTGGTCAAAAGGATTTCTCCGGCGCCCAGCTGAGCAGCTTTTTTCGCCCATTCCACAGCATCCATGCCCATATCCACACGTCCGCCGTTTTTGAAAATATTCCAACCGGTACCGTCTGCACGTTTCTTGGCATCAATGGCAACTACTACACACTGACTGCCAAACTTGTCTGCCGCATCACGAATCAACTGAGGATTCATTATTGCCGCCGAGTTAATCGCAATCTTATCCGCACCCTCTCTTAATATAGCCTTGAAATCATCTACGGTACGTACTCCGCCACCTACGGTAAAGGGAATAAATACCTGGCTGGCCACCTTACGAACCCATTCCAGCTGGGTATTTCGACTATCGCTTGATGCAGTGATATCCAAAAAGACTACTTCGTCTGCTCCTTCTTTGTCATATGCCGCAGCAACTTCAGCCGGATCCCCTGCATCTCGCAGATTCACAAAATTGATGCCTTTTACAACTCTACCGTCTTTCACATCCAGACAGGGAATGATTCGTTTCGTATGCATATCAGTTCTCTCCAGCCTTTCTGAATTCTTTGGTTACTTCTATAAAGTTTTCCAAAATCCTTAATCCGGTCTCTGAGCTTTTTTCCGGATGGAATTGACAGGCAAACACATTGCCCTTCTCCACAGAAGCATGTATTAATGTTCCATACTCTGTAGTAGCAGTGACAATTTCTCCATCATCGGCCTTCAGATAATAGGAATGAACAAAATAGACATATGCATCCTCCGGAATCCCCTGAAACAGTCTCCCTTTATTCGGTTGTTTCAAGCTGTTCCATCCGATATGCGGAATCCGAAGTCCCGGTTTCGCAGGAATCTTCACGATCTCGCCATCCAGAATATTCAAACCCTCCACACCGGGTGCCTCCTCACTGCTTCGAAACATCAATTGCAGACCAAGGCAGATACCCAGGAAAGGAATATTCTTTGCAACGCATTTTCGAATCGGCTCTACCAGACCATACGCGTGGAGTTTTTCCATTGCATCCCCAAATGCACCAACACCCGGAAGAATCACGCCGTCCGCACTCAAAATCGTTTTCTCGTCACGAGTAACTGCAACCTCCTGTCCCAGAAGCTGCAATGCTTTTTCCACACTTTTTATGTTGCCGGCATCATAATCAATAATCGCTATCATGTCAAACCTCACATTTATCTATCTTATTTGTAAAAGGTGGTATTGCCTAACCCGGATTCCTCCGGAAGCAAATCGTCTAAGGGAATATCAGGAACTTCCGGTTTCCATTCCTTATCCCATGAGCCGAATTCTCCACCATCCAGAATGGTATAAACCATTCTGGAATACTCGATATCATTGCTTTCTGCAGCAATCTCTTTTGCCTGTTCTTCGGACAAATGATATTTCTCTGAAAGAATACGTAAGATATCACTGTACGCAGCAGAAACATCCGTAACAGCATTCCACTGTGCAGAATAATCATATAGGCCCGGGTAATCGTGTACGGCCTG
>CALYSH010000164.1 GCA_945485625.1 uncultured Lachnospiraceae bacterium
GAAGAGTACAGTAGGGAAGAATTCATTGAAGATATGGAGAAGGGTTACGTAACCATGGTGGAAATCACGCCAAACAGTGAGACGCCTACCGGTACCCTTCTCGTTGACACCACAATAAAAGGGGTCAAAAGACTGTATGTAACGGATGTGATAGAGGCGGAACAGCTGGTCCGGGAGCATGGGATAGCTCCGGTCATCAACGATGTAAAGAGACAGAGCTGGGTGACTACCAGTCTGTTGCCCATGTTGATTGTGCTGGGTGTCGGCTTTTTGCTTTTGATGTTTTTTACGGCCCAGAACAATGCGCAGGCAAGTGCAGGCTCCAATAAAATGCTGAATTTCGGAAAAAGCTCGGCAAAAATGACCAGAGGAAATAATAAGACAAACTTCAGCAAGGTAGCCGGATTAAAGGAAGAAAAGGAAGAGATGGCTGAAATCGTGGACTTCTTAAAGGACCCCGGGAAGTACAGTAAGCTTGGAGCCAGAATTCCCAAGGGTGTCCTGCTGGAGGGACCTCCCGGTACCGGAAAAACATTGCTGGCAAAGGCGGTAGCCGGAGAGGCGGATGTTCCCTTCTTCAGTATTTCCGGCTCTGATTTTGTGGAGATGTTCGTAGGTGTAGGTGCGGCCCGTGTACGTGATATGTTTGCCACCGCAAAGAAGAATGCCCCCTGTATCGTATTTATTGATGAGATTGATGCGGTTGCCAGACGAAGAGGTACGGGCTTAGGCGGCGGTCATGATGAGAGAGAGCAGACCTTAAACCAGATGCTGGTGGAGATGGATGGTTTTGGGGAAAACGAAGGCATAATCGTCATGGCGGCAACAAACCGTGTGGATATTCTGGATCCTGCGATCTTGCGTCCCGGTCGTTTTGACCGGAAGGTTACCGTGGGTGTACCGGATGTGGGAGGCCGTGAAGAGATTTTGAAGATTCACGCAAAGAATAAGCCTCTTGCGGATAATGTGGATTTGGAGCAGATTGCCCGGACTACGGCAGGCTTTACCGGAGCAGATCTGGAGAATCTGTTGAATGAAGCAGCGATTGATGCGGCCAAAAGCAACAAGAGCTTTGTGGAGCAGGAGGATATCCGGAAAGCATTTATCAAGGTTGGAATCGGAAGTGAAAAGCGAAGCCGGATCATCAGCGATGAGGAAAAGAAAATTACCGCTTATCATGAGGCAGGTCATGCCATTTTATTCCACCTGCTTCCCGACGTGGGACCGGTATATACCGTATCCATTATTCCCACCGGAGTGGGGGCTGCGGGCTATACCATGCCTCTTCCGGAAAAGGATCAGATGTTCTTAACCAAGGGTCGTATGCTCCAGGAAATCATGGTTTCCTTAGGAGGTCGTATTGCAGAGGAAATCATCTTTCAGGATATTACCACAGGAGCCTCCAGCGATATCAAAAAGGCCTCTAAGGTGGCACGAAATATGGTGATGAAATACG
Source organism: uncultured Lachnospiraceae bacterium (assembly GCA_945485625.1). Taxonomy (GTDB): domain Bacteria; phylum Bacillota; class Clostridia; order Lachnospirales; family Lachnospiraceae; genus Acetatifactor. The sequence continues at coordinate 1,457 of CALYSH010000164.1, forward strand.
GCATGTCCGAGAATATCGGTGTCATCAGCTACGACAGTGAAGACGATGAAGTGTTTATCGGCCGGGACCTGGCTCATACCAAGGCATACAGCGAAACGGTTACCGCAGAGATTGACCGCGAGGTAAAGGCGATTATCGATGACTGCTATGATAAGGCAAAGAAGATGATTCTGGACCATGAATATGTACTTCATAGCTGTGCAAAGCTTCTGCTTGAAAAGGAAAAAATTTCCGGGGAAGAATTTGAAGCATTGTTTACGGAAAAGGAATCTCCAAAGAGTATTTTGGAACAGGAAAATCTCTTGAATTAGTAATATTGCACAAAAAGAATCATATCAAATTGTTATATTTGTGAATATTACGGATAGAAAAAGAAAATGGGGAATGGTATTATAATATGCGTAACCCCCCAATACATTATAGTTTTTGCTATACCCCATAAGTAAAGAAATACCTTCTCTAAAAAAGACAGCATCCGCTGTCTTTTTTACTGTCCAAAACACAAAGCAATCCATAATCTATAAAACGGCTTTCCATTTTTATAAAATAATGGTAAAATAGATACAGTTTTTGGGGTAGAGGGACAGGATATGTATTTTGACAGTTTGAACAGACCGGAAAACAATCGACGATATATAACTGAGATGAGACCTGTATTTAACAGGAGAGCATTGTTTAGTGACACCACCGGGAATTATGTGATTCCCCCGGAGCCGGGTTGCTATGAAAAGGTGACCATTCGTTTTCGTACGGCAAAAAACAATGTGGATCAGGTGTTTCTGGTGGTCAAGGGCCAAAGGCTCTCTATGACCAGGGTGGAAACAAGGGATGAGTTTGACTATTATGCCTATGAGCTTCAGCTGGATGATGAGAAGGTCAGCTATTATTTTGAAATTGTGAACGGCAGTCTGTCCGGTTTTTTTGATGTGAGAGGTCCTGTGGGAGAACCGGCGGAGTATTACAATTTTGTAATTATTCCCGGATTCAAGACACCGGACTGGGCAAAGGGTGCTGTGATGTACCAGATTTATGTGGACCGGTTCTGCAATGGTGACCCCACCAATGATGTGCAGACCGATGAGTACTGTTATATCAATGAGCCGGTACACAGGGTAGAGGATTGGTACCGCTATCCTGCAGCCATGGATGTAAGGGAGTTTTACGGCGGCGATTTACAGGGTGTATTGGAAAAGATGGATTATCTGCAGAACCTTGGCGTGGAAGTGATTTACTTTAACCCCCTGTTTGTATCCCCCTCCAATCATAAGTATGATATTCAGGATTATGATTATATTGACCCTCATTTCGGTAAGATTGTTCGGGAAGAGGGAGAGCTTTTGCCTCCCGGGCAGAAGGAAAACCGGTTTGCAGGCAAGTATATTACCCGCGTGACCGACAAAGAGAACCTGGAAGCAAGCAATGCGCTTTTTGCCAGGGTGGTGGAAGAGGCTCACAAAAGAGGCATGAAGGTAATTCTGGACGGAGTCTTCAACCATTGCGGTTCCTTTAATAAGTGGATGGATCGGGAACGCATTTATGAAAATGCGGAAGGCTATGAAAAGGGCGCATACGTCAGTGCAGACAGCCCCTACCGAAATTATTTTGATTTTAAGGATTGTAACAGATGGCCTTATAATGAGACCTATGACGGATGGTGGGGACATAACACCCTGCCCAAGCTGAATTATGAGAATTCCAGGGAACTGTTTGAATACGTGCTTCATATTGGTAAGAAGTGGGTTTCCCCTCCATATAATGCAGACGGATGGAGACTGGATGTGGCTGCTGATTTGGGACACAGTCCGGAATTCAATCACTATTTCTGGCAGGAATTCCGAAAGGCAGTGAAGGAAGCCAATCCCAATGCCATCATTCTGGCAGAGCATTACGGCAATACCAGAGACTGGCTTCAGGGAAACGAGTGGGATACGGTTATGAACTATGACGCGTTCATGGAGCCGGTGACCTGGTTTTTGACCGGTATGGAGAAGCACAGCGATGATTTCCGTGAGGATTTGTTGGGAAATGCGGACAGCTTCTGGGGAGCCATGCGCCATCATTGTGCAAGCTTTTCCATGCCCAGCTTACAGGTTGCCATGAATGAGTTGTCCAATCATGACCATTCCCGATTTTTAACCCGAACCAATCATAAGGTGGGACGTACCGGTACACTGGGCCCCCAGGCTGCAGAGCAGGGGATTAACAAGTCAGTGTTTATGGAGGGTGTTGTGATGCAGATGACCTGGATTGGTGCACCTACCATTTATTACGGAGATGAGGCGGGACTCTGTGGATTTACCGATCCCGACAACCGCAGAACCTATCCCTGGGGACGGGAGGACCAACGGCTGATATCCTTCCACAGGGATCTGATCCGGTTGAGAAAGGAGTATCCGGAGCTTCGTACCGGTTCCATCAAGCCGGTAGTCAGTGATTACAATTTATTGGGCTATGCCAGATTTACCAAAGAGGGACAGACTGTGATCCTCATAAATAACAACGACTATCCATTGGAAAAGGATATTTCCGTATGGCAGGTGGGTACACCGAAGGTGGGTAAAATGGAAACCCTTCTGCAGACCGCAGAGGAGGATTATACTTTGGGAGGACCAATTTATGAGCTCCATGCCGGAAAGCTTCATATCGTACTCCCCAAGACCAGTGCAACCATTCTGACCTTTGTAAGAGAGGGCCAGAATAAACCGGAGGAGCCGAAGACCCCGGAGGTACAGGAAGAGAAGCTGACTCCGGAAGAAGAAATGCGAAGAAAAAGACGATTTATCTTCTAGTAAATGCTTGCATTCTTACGGATAGTATGATAAAATCTGTGTTTGTCAGGTGATCATCACCTGTTTGGATGGATTCCCGAGTGGCCAAAGGGGACAGACTGTAAATCTGCTGCAAATTGC
>CALYSH010000165.1 GCA_945485625.1 uncultured Lachnospiraceae bacterium
GTATTTATGATTATGTAAAAGAAATCCCCCGTAAAAGCAGGATGCTTCTCCTGACATTTGCGGGGATTTTAAACAGAAATGTTTTTCGAAAGAACCCATCCACTGAACATCAAATTATCTCAAATCGTAAAACGGAGTATTGTCCCTGTTTCGGAATTCATGCTTTTCGTAGTATCCAATCAGGTTTTTCTCCTTATCCCGAAGGGCAATCATGTACACATCCTTGTTCTGCTTCTCATTATAAAATGTATGGACTCTGTTATTGGTTTGCGATTCACGAAACCACCCCACTACCTTCTGAATCATTTCCACTGATTTATCATTATGACAGTGAAGCAGGGACTGTCCCAGAATGGATGCCCCGCCATATTTTGCATAATGATTGATTGCAGCAGGATTCATGTATACAATCTTGTGTTCCGTATCACAAACCACAACGGCACAATTATCCTGGTCAATTATACTTTTAAAGAACTCTTCCATGCATTCCATAAACCCTATTCTCCTTTGTGTTCCACAATTCTCTTTTTCAATTCCTCAAGCAATTCCTCGAACCGCTTGGAGGTCATGGACGGATTGTGCTTAAACAGCAATCCCATTCGCTTCTCTATGTGCTCGGCAAGTAAAGTCTTCTTTGCCTCCCAGGTCGTCATATGCTCCTTCATCTGCGCAAGGAGCTGAGCCTTAGCCTCTTCTACAGTTCCTGCTAACCCACCGGTTTTTTCCACAAACTCATCCATTCTTCCGCTCAACTCCTCATTGGTAAGCGCAATCACCACATCCAGGCGTTTCTGCAGACGTGCAATCTCCTCCTTTGCTTTTTCCAGCTTCACCAACACATCACGCATATCCAAAGCTTCCTTGAAGCTGATTGCAAAGTCTGCAAATAATACCGCAGTAAGAAGGTAAGTTACAATAGACAATATCATAGAAGGAATTGCCAGCACACCGGCTTCCACCACCGGATGAATCAATCTGGTCATCAGGATTGTTAACGCTCCCCAGGTCAGACTGGAGGACAAACAAATATGTCCCTGAAACTGGAATTTCTGATTGGAATAGTCCCAGTATCGAACCCGAAAGATTGCTTCCATGACAACTCCCGTTACATACTCCAATATTGTAGCTCCCACACAGCCGGCCAGATAGACCAGTACGAGATTTGTTTCAAAGGGCTTTGAAACCACCAGCATCATGATCGCCCCACTTCCATATAAAGGCAGAAACGGTCCTTTCATGAATCCTCTGTTTACAAAATGCTTTTCCTTTATGGATACATAAGCAGACTCAAAGCACCAGCCGAAAAAACAATAAAAATAGAAGAAAAAAAGCCATTGAACTATGGTATATTGAAACATTTGTTACCTCCTAGCGGAATACTGCCACCGCTATGTTTTTCTTTCCTTTTTTCGTATCTCCCAGTTCCTCTTCAAAGATAAACTTTCCAAAGCCCCGTACATTTACCACATCACCCGGCCGAAGCATTTTCGAATTATTTTCACACAACCGTCCGGACACGAACACCTTCCCGGCACGGAAATAATCCAGGCATTCCCCTCTGGAAATATGATAGACCTTGGAAATCACAGCATCCAGTCTGACCGATGCCACCTGGAGCAATTCCTCGGAAGGCTTCTCCAGGGTCATCTCCTCAAAATGTTCTGTAATGGTACATTTCACATGGGTATGCCGAATCGTCTCCAAATTGTCACAAATAAATGGTGCAATGGTATCCAGACAAAACAAATACGCTTCCTTCTCCTGTACCCGGATGTCCCCAATGGTACTTCGTTCAATTCCCAGGTTCATCAATGCTCCAAGGAAATCTCTGTGAGACAGTTGTTCTGCGAACTTTTTCATCATAGGTTCAATGTGTATACATTGTATGGGAAAGGCAACCTCAAACCCAAGTTCCTCCGGGCTGCCGAAGCGAACCATTCTTCTCTCCGCCAGTTCAAATCCACCGGACAATTCATATCCCGCAAAGCGAAGCTCCTCTTCCATACAATAAAACACATCCTGCTCACTCATTCCCAGAAATCCCGAAAATGTATACATATTCTGATGAAACGCTTTCTCTGCCAGATCACGAAAACGATTTCTTAATTGCTGTATTTCTTTCTCCTGCTCCATACCGGTCCCCGTATTCTGCAATCTAATTGTATTTTCAGCTACCCTAATGCCACATCCAATACCATCATCAGGGCAAATCCTATTGAGAAAGCGATTGTTCCTAAATTGGAATGCTCCCCCACACTGGCTTCCGGAATCAACTCCTCCACCACCACATAAATCATTGCACCTGCAGCAAATGCCAGCATATAGGGCAGAATCGGTGTCACAAAGCCGGCCAGCAAAACAGTTATTATTGCTCCAATGGGTTCGATAATACCGGAAAGCATCCCCAACGTGAAGGCTTTCTTTCTGCTGCATCCTTCGCTTCTTAATGGTAACGAGATAATTGCTCCCTCCGGAAAATTCTGTACCGCAATGCCGATGGAAAGAGCCAGTGCGCCGGCAAAAGTCACCTGACCATCTCCACTCAATACACCGGCATAAATTGCACCGCAGGCCGCCCCTTCCGGCAAATTATGCAAAGTTACCGCCAAAAGCAGCATGGCATTTTTCCCAAGACTGCTCTTTGTACCCTCAGGCGTATCACTACCAACATGCAAATGCGGAACCAGGTTATCCATTAGCAACAAAAACAGAATTCCTAATAAAAAGCCAACAAGTGCCGGTATAAAGGATGCCTTTCCAAGTTCCTCACTCATATCAATGGCCGGTATCAACAATGACCATACAGAAGCGGCCACCATAACACCGGCAGCAAACCCGGTAAAGAATCTCTGCATATTGGGACTAATATGATTCTTAAGTACAAACACGCAGGCCGCGCCTGCTGTGGTCCCGATAAACGGAATCCATAAACCTATCCAAGCTTCCATCCATCTTCTCCCATCAATAATGAAAATGCGCCGCTCACCTTGGTGAATGACGCTGTTTTCCTTCTGTTCTTTAACTAAAACTAATGACTTCTTCCTTGGGTGCCTTGGTCTTTTCCACGCTGATTGCATGCAAAATAGGTCCCTCACCCTGATAATCCTCCCAGTATTCCCTGGTTACGGTTGCAGTAATCTTAATCCATTCCTTCTGCTTTAAATCCTCAGCTCCTGCATACTCACAGGCATAACCCAAAAAGGCCATATCGTCTGCGCAACAGGTCATTGCCATGCGTCCCGGCACAAAATAGCCCTTCTTGATTCGGTCAGGTTTTAGTACCATAGCCACGAACTGAATTTTCTTTCCGATATATCGTTCCAAATGGTCCATGGAATCCAGATACCAGATACCATAGCCCTGATTATCCAGTACGATAACATCCTGATTTAAATCGTAGGGAAGATCCTCTTCAAAGATTTCATCAATCTCACCATTCTCTCCCTCGAAAATAACATCAGCACCCGGATTCACCGCTTTAATATTTCTCTTATATACATTCAGCTCCTCAATTCCGTCACAACGATTAAAAATAATCATTTCAGACTTTCGAATCATTTCGGCTAGAAGCGAGCGCATATTGGTGTAATACATAGGGAAGGTTCTGCCATCAATGGTGGTAATCTGTTGCTCCACCTTCCAATACCAGGGAAGCTTCATATTCTTACAATTCCACATTCCGTTATATTCTATGATAATACGGTCCGGTTTGTGCTTCTTTTCCAATTCCACCAGATGTGCCGGTGTGAAGTCAGCCTCTTCCTCAATCACCTCTACTACGGAATTGCTTCTCTTCAGAAGTGCTGCATCATACTCAATTTCGCCCTCTTCACAAAGCAATATCAAGGTTTTTCCTTTTATCTGGAAATAAGGCTGATTCATAGTAAAAGTAATAAACTCTGTTTTCCCGCTCTCCAAAAAACCGTTAATCAAATATACAGGCTTCATTCTCCAAAATCCTCCTGTTCTTCCCAATACTTATTTCCGGAACAGTTCCTCCAATGCCTTCTCCTTCAGATTTGCACCAATAACACAAATCTTACCGGTTACCTGGGGTTTGCCTGCCCTAACTTCCTGTTCTTCGGGAACATAATCATAGTAAATCCATGTGCCATCCTCTGCCGGCACCATACCCTTTGCACGCAGGATGGTTCCATACTCACCACCATCCAGTGCAGTCAGAATAGACTGAATCTCTTCCTTTGTATATACGTTGGGAGTCTCCATCCCCCAGCTGGTAAATACCTCATCCGCATGGTGATGATGATGGTCATGATGATGGTCATGATCGTGGCAGCCGCAGGTACATTCCTCATCATGATCGTGATGGTGATGATG
>CALYSH010000166.1 GCA_945485625.1 uncultured Lachnospiraceae bacterium
AGAGGAAAAGTTGTATGAGACTTCGTAATATCAGCGGCTCCAGGGAGGCGATTGCGGAAAGCCCTTATGTGATCCCCGAGGCTGAACTGACACAGTGCCCCGGTACCTGGGCGGAGCGATTTGAAAAAAAACAGCCTTTGTTTATTGAGATAGGTATGGGAAAGGGAAGATTTATCCATACTATGGCTAAGGAGCATCCGGATGTAAATTTCGTGGGGATCGAGAAGTATTCCAGTGTGCTGCTACGGGCCATCCAGAAGATGGAAGAGGAAGAGCTGCCCAATCTGAAGTTTATCCGGATGGATGCCGAAAATATAACCGATGTGTTCGGAAAAGGAGAGGTAAATCGTATTTACCTGAATTTCTCCGATCCCTGGCCCAAGGACAGGCATGCGAAAAGAAGACTGCCTTCCAAGGAATTCCTGGATCGTTATGATTATATCCTGGACAAGGATGGCTGGGTGGAGTTTAAGACGGACAACAGAGACTTGTTTGATTTCGCTCTGGAGGAAATGAAGGAGCGTGACTGGAAGGCCGATGTGGTGACCTTTGACCTGCATGCAGACGAGGAGCTGATGAAGGGCAATGTAATGACGGAATACGAAGAACGGTTTTCTTCACAGGGGAACCCGATTTGTAAATATATCATAAGACGGTAAGCGAAGCTGCCGTACAAGGAGGAAAAAATATGGAATTACAGATTACAACCGAAAATTTTGAGGAAGCAGTATTAAAGAGCGAGACACCTGTACTGGTGGATTTCTTTGCCCAGTGGTGCGGTCCCTGCAAAATGATGGCACCTGTGCTGGAGGAGATTGCGAAAAAGTACGAGGGGAAGCTTAAGGTGGGAAAATGCGATACGGACGACAATATGCTTCTTGCACAGAAATACCGTGTATCCAGTATCCCTAATATGCAGCTGTTTAAGAATGGTCAGGTGGTTGCCAATTATGTGGGCTTTATGACTGCCGATGCATTGAGTGCAAAATTGGATCAGGATTTATAAAACCATTGGAGAGAATTATGATGAAGCTACAAAAGCAGAAGAAATGTGTGGGAGAGATTGGTCGCATTCTCTTCGGTATTGTATTTGTTTCAGTGATTTTTACCATTTATGTGGGCCATATGAAGTATTATCGCCCGGCACAGATGGCATTGGCCTTTGCCGCTTTTCTGGGAGCCGGTCTGGTTGTGTGGGGGATTCTGCATATATTGCCGGACGGGGGAAAGAGGGTTTTGTCGCTTCAGGCAGCAGGGGATTTTCTGGACCGGAATTTTTCAGCAAAAGAGCAAAAGTTCCAGTTCTGGATTCTTTTACTTTTGGCCTTTGCACCCACTTATCTGGCTTATTTTCCGGGAAATCTGGCCTATGATTCACCTGCCCAGCTGGCAATCTTTTTTGGGGAGCTTCCCATGAGTTCCTCCAATCCGCTGGCACATACCTACCTGCTGGGTTCTTTTGTGGCATTGGGAGAAAGATTGTTTCAGAGTGCGAATATCGGTGTGGCTGCATTTACACTGATGCAGGTGTTGCTTACCACCAATGTGCTGGCAAGGACACTGGTATTCTTCCGGGAAAGACGGGTTCCTTTTTCAGTGACAGTAGTGTCACTTCTTTGGTGCATTTTCTCCCCAACCCTCCATCTTCTCACGGTATCCTGTGCGAAGGATATTCTGACCGGCGTATTTCTGGTTCATTTCATCCTGAATCTGATTCAGGCAGCGGAGGCCGGGATGGAAGGAAAGAGGGGGAGACTGGTATACACGGATTTGGCGGTTGCAGGTATTTTGCTCTGTCTCATGCGAAATGCCGGAATTTTTCTTGTGATTGCGGTGTTGGTGATTTTGCTGCTGACTTCCCCGAGGAAGCAGTGGAAGGCACTGGCAGCGTTGGGGTGTGTGCTGGTGGTAGTTACTGTTTATTCCGTTATTTGCAAGAATGTGTTAAAGATTCCAACCGGTGAAGTCAGGGAGAATTTCAGTGTACCCATTCAGCAGATGGCAATGGTGTATCGGGACAAAGGTCTTGGTCTGAATGTGGAAATGACCGGGGAACAGATGGAGGCCATGGAGGAGATTATTCCCTTGGCCGGTCTTGCAAATATGGTGGAAAACGATAGTGCGGATATTGCAAAGTCCTTATTTCAGGAGGAGGTTTTTGCGAAGGACCCCGGGAAATATATTTCCCTGTATTTTGCACTTGGAAAACAGAATCCGGAGATTTATAAGGATGCCTTTCGCTTCCTGACCCTTCCTTATTGGGATATGAATGCAAACAATTACAAGGCCCTTTGTGTTTCAAGCCCCTTAATGCATTTGACTCATGTTGATGTGCGGATAGACAGTCACCTGGCGTTTTATCACGACTATCTGGAGGAATGGATCTGGGGACAGGATGCGTATCCCGTTTATATCAGCCAGCCCGGAATCGGTATCTGGATTATGGTTCTGGTGTGTGGAATGGCAATCATCCGGAAAAAGAAAGTGATGTTTTTGGGCGCCCTTCCCATAGTGGTTTATTTTGTGGGGATTTTATTTGGCCCGGTTGCATTGCTTCGGTATCTGTATCCGATTATGGTTGCAACCCCGGCGTTAATCTGTATGGTCTTCTGGGACGGCGAGCCGGCAAGGGTGGAAGAGCCGGAGAAGGAAGAAGAGGGGGCGGAAGGGATTGAAAATCTATCGGAAGCATAAAAAAGAAGAAGGCCGAGCCAATCGACCTTCTTTTTTCGTCTGTTTTTATCGATGATATAATCCTCTGTTCTGGTATTCCGGCTCGCAGGTTAAGTTAATGCCCAGCTTGCTGAATACATTCCGGTCTACATGCGCCAGAATGACGCTGGAGTGTACCTCGGCTCCCTTCAGATTCTTTAACTGATCCATGGCGCGCTTTGCTTTTTCGTCGGTAGCGGCGCAGATGGAAAGCGCAATGAGAACCTCGTCTGTGTGAAGACGGGGATTTTTGTTGCGCAGATGTGAAATCTTAAGATTCTGAATGGGTTCGATGATGGTGGGGGAAATCAAATGTACCTCATCCTCAATGCCGGCCAAAAGCTTCAAAGCATTCAACAGCATGGCAGAGGATGCCCCCAGAAGTTCACTGGTCTTGCCTGTGATGATGCGACCGTCGGGAAGCTCCATTGCCGCAGCAGGCTCGCCGGTGGTTTCCGCTTTCATCTTGGCTGCACTGACAACAGGTCTGTCGGAGGTGGAAATTCCGGCCTGCTTCATGAGAAGCTCTATCTTCAGAATCTGTTCGTCGTCCGCATTGCCCTGGCGCTTCTGAACCAGAGTCTGGTAATATCTGCGGATGATTTCCTGGTTGGCGGCCTTTCTGGTGGCCTCATCATCGATGATGCCGTAGCCTGCCATGTTGACGCCCATATCGGTGGGAGATTTGTAGGGACATTCGCCCATGATGGTCTCGAACATGGCACGAAGTACCGGGAAAACCTCCACATCGCGGTTATAGTTGATAGTGGTTTCGTTGTAGGCTTCCAGATGGAAGGGGTCAATCATATTGACATCGTTCAAATCAGCGGTGGCTGCCTCGTATGCCAGATTTACCGGATGCTTTAACGGAATGTTCCAGATGGGAAAGGTCTCGTACTTCGCGTAACCGGCCTGGATGCCTCGCTTGTATTCATGATAGAGCTGGGAGAGGCAGGTTGCCATCTTTCCGCTTCCGGGTCCCGGAGCGGTAATTACTACCAGGGAACGGGTGGTTTCGATGTAGTCGTTTTTGCCAAAGCCCTCATCGCTTACGATGAAAGGAATATTGGAGGGGTATCCGGGAATGGAATAGTGACGGTATACCTTCATACCCAGGGATTCCAGCTTTTTCTGGTATGCTACCGCACTGGGCTGCCCTGCAAAGCGGGTCAGGCACACGCTGCCCACATACAGTCCGTAATCACGGAAGGCATCGATGAGTCGGAGTACATCCAAATCGTAGGTGATGCCTAAGTCGGAGCGGACTTTGTTCTTTTCGATGTCGGCCGCATTGATGACAATTACAATTTCTGCCTGGTCCTTTAACTGGGCCAGCATATTGATTTTACTGTCCGGTTTAAAGCCGGGTAATACCCGGGATGCATGATAGTCGTCAAAAAGCTTGCCGCCAAATTCCAGGTATAGCTTGCCACCAAAGAAATCAATCCGTTCCCTGATGCGTTGGGACTGAAGCTTCAGGTATTTATCGTTATCAAAGCCTATTTTGTTCATGTCAGGATTCCATGCCTTTCCGGCAGCTTATGCTGCATTTATCCTTTAATAATACATAAGATGGACTTCAAAATCAATGGGTTGCAGCGGATTATTTTTAGAAATTGTTT
>CALYSH010000167.1 GCA_945485625.1 uncultured Lachnospiraceae bacterium
CTTATTTTCTTAAGATTTCTTAAGAATTTGCTTCATAATGTCTTAAATATAAAGGCGTATGATATATTCGGTGGATAGAAAGAATTGTTCTATTATCCGATACAGCAGGTGATTGAATGATAAAGGATAATCAAAAGATTTTTAACAGATTGCTGGTATGCGGGGACGCCTGTCTTACTGCACTCTCGTTAATCGTTGGTTATATCATAAAATTTTATATTTTCAACAAAGGACCCGGTCCGGGCGTATTGCCTCTGATTGATTATGCAAAGCTCCTGATTTATATAGTACCTGCTTATGTGGTGCTGTATTATCAGTGCGGCGTGTATGCTCCGAAGCGGACGTCAAGAAACGGAAGGGATATTTTTGCGATTTTAAAGGCCAATACCATTGGTATGGCAGCATTGATCATTATCCTGTACATGATTGTCCGGGAGTTTAATATCTCCCGTTCCGTATTAGCACTGTTCTACTTCCTCAACTGCACCTTCATGATAGTGGCCAGAGCCCTGATGCGGAAGATGCTTCGAAGCATTCGGAGAAAGGGTCTGAACTTAAAGCATATATTGCTGGTTGGTTATTCCAGGGCTGCTGAGGAATATGTGGATCGTATTTTGGATAATCCGCAATGGGGATATGTGGTATGTGGTATTCTGGACAACAGTATCCCGGCGGGCACGCTGTATAAGGGTGTGAAGGTGCTTGGCTCGATTGGAAACCTGGAGTATATTCTGCCGGAAAATAAGCTGGATGAAATCGCTATTACTCTTTCCTTGAAGGATTATGATTATCTGGAGGAAATCGTAGCGACCTGCGAAAAATCCGGTGTTCATACCAAGTTTATTCCGGATTACAACAGCGTGATTCCTACCAAGCCATATACGGAAGATTTGATGGGACTCCCGGTAATCAATATTCGATATGTCCCGTTGACAAATACCGGGAATAGCCTGGTGAAACGGGTAATGGATATCGTTGGTTCTTTGGTGGGAATTATTCTCACGTCACCTATCATGCTGGTATGTGCCGTTTTGGTGAAGCTGACCAGTCCGGGCCCGGTTATTTTTAAGCAGGAGAGAGTGGGGCTTCATAATAAACCTTTTTATATGTATAAGTTCCGCAGCATGGAGCTTCAAAAGGAAACGGATGAGAAAAAAGCCTGGACCGTTCGGAATGACCCAAGAGTGACAGGGGTTGGTAAGTTTATGCGCCGGACCAGCATTGATGAGCTCCCTCAGCTCTTTAATATTCTGAAGGGAGATATGAGTCTGGTGGGTCCCAGACCGGAACGACCTTTGTTTGTAGAGAAATTCAAGGAAGAGATTCCAAGATATATGGTAAAACATCAGGTTCGTCCGGGATTGACCGGCTGGGCACAGGTCAATGGTCTGCGGGGGGATACCTCCATTCGGAAACGGATTGAATATGATATTTATTATATAGAGAACTGGAGCCTGTGGTTTGACATTAAAATAATTATTATGACCTTTTTTACAGGGTTCATTAATAAAAATGCTTATTAGGTATTACAAGGAGAAGAAAGTCATGGCAGAAAAGAAAAAAAGCACATCTAAAAGGAAGGGAACCAGCAAGAGCAAGCTGATTATCCTTGCGGTGGAAATCGTAGTTATTATCGCAATGTTCCTTGTGGCATATCAGGTGTTCAAGATGACGAAGCCTAAGCAGGGGCCGACTACCATCGAGCTGAACAAGGAAGAGCTGGATATTCCTGAGGAAGTAAAGGAACGTGAAGAAATGAAGGGCTATCGGAACATTGCCCTCTTTGGTGTGGATGCTACCAGCGATGCACAGTTATACACCGGAAGCAACTCCGATAGTATTATGATTGCAAGTATTAATATGGACACCGGTGCAATCAAGCTGGTCAGCGTATATCGTGATACCTTCTTAAATATTGATGACACCAATACCTTTACCAAGTGTAACGCAGCATACAGCAGAGGTACCGTAAACGGTTCTAAGTTAAAGGGTGGTGCAACTCCTGCAATTCGTATGTTAAACAAGAATCTGGATCTGGATATCGAAGATTTCGTAACCGTAGGCTATAAAGGCTTGAAAGAAGTAGTTGACGGTCTTGGAGGTATCTATATCGATATTGATGAGGTTGAGCTTGGTCATATCAACAACTACCAGATTACCATTGCTGAGAAGGTATTAAAGTGTGATTACGTGCCGGTAACCGAGACCGGTTATCAGAAGCTGGACGGTCTGCAGGCCGCTGCTTACTGCCGTATCCGTTACGGTGGTGGTGATGACTTCAAGCGTGCAAGCCGTCAGAGAGAGGTTTTGAAGGCAATCGAAGCTCAGGCCAAGAAAGCTGATTTGAATACCCTGACCAAGGTGTTTAACGAAGTAATTGATGACGTATATACCAGTATTGACAAAGAGGATATTATGGACCTGATCAAGAATATCTCCAAGTATCATATTGAGGAGGAAGGCGGATTCCCTAACGAGAATATGCGTACAACCGCAAACATCGGTGCGAAGGGAAGCTGTGTCATTCCTGTTGATTTGGAGAAGAATGTTATCTGGCTGCATCATTTCCTCTTTGAGGATCAGGAATATACTGTAACCGACAGAGTAAAGGAATACAGCAAGCACATTGAAGAGGAAACTTACGAGTATCTTCACAAGAAACAGTAACCGGTCAGCTCCGGCACGGGTTGCTGAGTGAGGAAATTATGAAGATTGATGTGATTATTCCGTTGTATAAGCCGGGGAAGGAATTGCTTACGTTGCTGGAGATGCTTCGTAAGCAGACCCTTCCTCCACATCAGATTATTCTGATGAATACGGAGGAAAAATATTTAGAAGCTCTGATGATGGGGTCCGGAAGGATTACAAACTTTCCGGATGTGAAGGTGTACCATCTGTCCAAAAGGGAATTTGACCACGGCGGAACCAGGCGTCGTGGTGTGTTAAAATCCGACGCGGAAGTGTTTGTAATGATGACCCAGGATGCTATGCCGGCAGATGAGTATCTGTTGGAGCGCCTGGTCCGGAATTTGTCCGGAAGGGTGGCAGTGGCCTATGCAAGGCAGCTGGCTACCGAAAAAAGCGGTGTGATGGAGCAGCTTACAAGAACCTTCAATTATCCGGAAGAATCACGGATCAAAACATTCGAGGATTTGCCGGTTTTGGGAATTAAGACATTCTTTTGTTCCAATGTGTGTGCAGCCTACCGCCGTGACATCTACGAGGAGCTGGGTGGATTTCTCAAACATACCATTTTCAACGAGGATATGATTTATGCAGCAGGTGCTGTAAAAAAGGGGTACGCAATCAGTTATGAGGCGCAGGCGATGGTATATCATTCCCATGATTATACAAATATGCAGCAGCTTCGCAGAAACTTTGATCTGGGAGTATCCCAGGCGGAACATCCGGAGATTTTCGGGGAAGTGAAATCGGAATCCGAGGGAAAGAGGCTTGTAATGGCTGCCGGCCCCTTTTTCAAGGAACATCATATGTTGTCAAAGCTTCCGCATTTTTATATGCAGTGTGGCTGCAAGTATATTGGATATCTGCTGGGAAAGCACTATAAGAGTTTACCAAGGAAATTGGTGTTAAGGATTACCACTAATCCGGAATACTGGAAGAAATAAATGATAAAGCATCAAATGAGGTTGTCCATTTGGTGCTTTTCGATTTGATTTAGACTTTTTTATCATTTTTACATATTTTGAACACAGTTTTAACACAAATCCCGAATATACTGAAATCATCAAGAGAAAGATATTCTCCCAGTGGATAGAAAAGAGGTAATGGATATGTACGAAAATGAAATATATTCCGGAGAAAATAAACAGGAGCTAACAGAACAGAACCAGTCAGTGCCGCAAGGACAACAGGCACAGTCTGCAGAGGAAATTCCTCCCGTACAGCAGACGGTTCAGAATGTACAGCCTGTACAGCAGGCGCAGCAGACCGGAGGGAATCCATATTTTGATTATACTGCCGGAACGCAGTACAACGCATATCAGTCCCAGGGTACCGTATATACCGGACAACCTGCAAAAAAGCAGAAAAAGGAAAAGAAAAAACCGGGATTCTTTGGAAAGTTCTTAAGAGCTTCCTGCATCGGACTTGCCTTCGGTGTACTGGCAGGCTTTGGCTTCTATGGTGTATGCAGCGCCACCGGTGTCTTCGAAAAGGCAGACCAGGTGATGGAGATGATGCAGAAGCAGCCGTCTGAGTACCAGTCGGTGATTCAGCAGGTGCCTGCCATCAAGGAAACCACCACGCAGAATTATGATGTGTCTTCATCGGATGTATCGGGACTGGTG
>CALYSH010000168.1 GCA_945485625.1 uncultured Lachnospiraceae bacterium
CATCCTCGCGGAGCGTTTTTGCTTTATAGGACGAAATTTCCTATAAAGCAAAAAATCAGGAAGGGAGAAAACCCTTCCTGATTATTATAACATATTCCGTTTATGCTACAAGGAAAAACTTTATTAAGAAAATCAGGGACAATACGTAAGTCAGCACGGATACATCCTTTGCCTTGCCGGTAAAGATCTTGATTACGGTGTAAGCAATCAGGCCGATACCGATTGCATGACCGATGGAACCGGAAATAGGCATTGCAATGAGCATCAAAGCAACCGGAACCGTCTGGCAGATATCATCAAAGTTGATGTTCTTCAAGCCGGAAACCATCAGCACACCAACGTAAATCAATGCTGCGGAGGTAGCGGCTGCAGGAATGATAGCTGCGATGGGTGCAATGAACATACAAGCCAGGAAAATGATACCGGTTACCAGAGCGGTCAAACCGGTACGTCCGCCGGCTTCCACACCGGATGCGGACTCAATAAAGGTGGTTACGGTAGAGGTACCGGTGGCAGAACCGACTACAGTACCAACAGCATCTGCCAATAAAGCTTCCTTCATCTTGGGCATCTTGCCGTCCTTGTCCAGCATGCCTGCACGGCTTGCAGTACCAACCAGAGTACCAATGGTATCAAACATATCAATGATACAGAAGGTAACAACCAGAGTAATCACGGTGAACCATCCAATCTCTGCAAAGCCGGCAAAATTGAACTTGAACAGGGTGGTATTTGCCATATCAGCGAAAGGAGGTACAAAAGAAGCATCCTTTAAGCCTGCGAAAGGATTGGTATTCAGGAAAATAGCCTGACCTGCCCAATAAACCACGCTGGCAACCAGCATACCAAGAATTACAGCAGCCTTCACACCCTTCTGTGCCAGAATAACAATAACAAAGAGACCAATGAACATGGTAACTACAGTGAGAACCATGGATGCATAACCGGTACCCATCTGTTCCTTTGCAAGACCGGGAGTCAAAGCGGCAAAGAAGGAACCCATAGCATAGAAGGGTCCGCCGGTTTCAGAATAGATACCTGCATTGGAGCCTAAACCGATATTCATCAGCATCATACCGATTGCGGGTGCAATACCAAGACGAACACCCAGAGGAATCGCATCTACAATCTTCTCTCGTACATTCAGAACAGATAAAACAACAAAAATAATACCTTCAATCAACACGATTACCAATGCTGCCTGAAAAGATGCCACATAGGTCATACCGGTAATACTCATAATATTGGCGGTAACAACGGCAAAGAAGCTGTTCAGCCCCATACCGGGAGCCATGGCAAAAGGCTTATTTGCAGCAAATGCCATCACAAACATACCGATTGCAGAAGCAATACAGGTAGCCATGAATACACCGTTCCAAAGATCCTTTCCGTTGGCACCGAAACCGGTAAGCAGATTGGGATTCAGAGCGATGATATAGGCCATCGTCATGAAGGTGGTGAGTCCGGCAATAATCTCTGTTTTTACATTTGTGCCGTTCTCTTTGAGTTTAAATACTTTCTCTAACATTTTCTTCCCTCCTATGTATTTTATAGAGAAATGATTTATTGATGGCTGACAGGGTCATGTCAGCTTACATCCGTTTTAACAGTTCCTCACACCTGAAATAAATCTCCTGTGCATCCACACCCGGATACCGGCCGTCACGATACAGGATGTTACCATTTATCATAGTCAGAAGGATATTCCCTTTATTTCCGCTATACACCAGATTCTTCGGGATGTTATGAAAAGGGTGCATATTGGGCTGGTTTAAGTCAATTAAAATCAAATCGGCAAGCTTCCCCTCCGACAGCACATCCGTTTCCGGTATTCCCATGGCCAGGCTACCGTTTACCGTTGCCATTCGGAGCACATCACAGGCATCCGTAGACGCCGCATCCTTGGTAAGTACCTTGCTCAAACCGGACACCAGAAACATTTCACGGAACATATCCAGGCAATTGTTGCTGGCAGCGCCGTCCGTACCGATTGCCACCGGTATCCCCCGCTTTTCAAACTCCGCAATGGGTGCGATTCCACTGGCCAGTTTCAGATTAGAGGCCGGGTTGGTCACTACATATAAGCCATGCTTTTGAAAGATGGACAAATCCTCTTCCGACATATATACACAATGGTAGCCTCCGCCGCCGTAATCGAAGATACCGAGAGAATCCAAAAAAGCGGTGGGCGTCATGCCATATTTTTTTCTACAGTCGGAAACCTCCTTCTCTGTTTCCGAAAGATGGCAGTAAACCGGTGTCTCGTACTTATGAGACAGCTGCGAAACCTGTTCCAGCAAAGCCTTCGAGCAGGTATATTCTGCATGAAAGCCCAGCCGATATTGAATCAGGGGCGAAAAATGATTGAGTGTATTGTATTCCTCCTCCATCTGCTTTGGTGAGGAGGTGAAATCATTTAAGCCGGACACAAGGACACAACGCATCCCCATATCCATACAAGCCTTTGCAGTCAGCTCCGGTTTCAGATACATATCAAAAACCGATGTAATCCCACCGGCTAGATACTCTAAAACGGCCAGTCTTGCAAACTCATACATGGCCTCATCGGAAAGCTTAGCCTCCATGGGAAACACCCTGTCGTAAAGCCACTGATTCAGGGGCAGATCATCCGCATAGGATCTCAGAAAGGTCATAGGGGAATGGGTATGAGCATTTTTAAACCCGGGCATCAAAAGATTTCCGCCGCAGTCAATCTCCTCATCCCATATCTCCGTTTCTGAAGAAGCAACCTTATCCTCTTCTCTCAAAATTTTCTCGATTTTATCATCCTTTACCCGCAGTTCCCCCCAAAAAGGTTCCTTCCCCTTCTCCATGGTCAGGATTCTGGCATTAAAAAATCGAATCTTCATGCATAACCCCTTTCGACTACCTTATCTTATCACCGTCAAAACCAAAAGGCAATATTTCGGAGAAAGGATATTGTCGAAAATCCTCCGTACTTTTTGCCACTATCACTTGAAAATCATCCCCGCAGAATTCCTGCATAATCTGTCGGCAGATTCCGCAGGGTACTGCATAATCGGATATTTCCTCTCCCTCCAGGCCACCTGTGATGGCAATGGCCAGGAAATCACGTTTCCCCTCACTCACTGCGGAAAAGAACGCCGTTCTCTCTGCACAATTGGTAGCACCGTAGGATGCGTTCTCAATATTACAGCCCGAATAAATAGTTCCATCCGACGAAAGCAAAGCTGCTCCAACCTGATAATGGGAGTATGGGGCATATGCATTCTTTCTTGCATCCAAAGCTGTCTGAATCAATTCTTTTATCGGCAAATTATCCATACAAATCCTCTCTTTTCAAAACCGGAAGGATGATGTCCTTCCCTTTGTCCGGGCACTCCTTTTCTCCTACATCCCCCGAATCACTTCCGTCACCAGTCGGGTAAACCTGGGAGCCGCCTGATCAGCCGCTTCCTGAACCTCCTGATGGCTTAAGGGACGTTCCCCCATACCTGCCGCCAGATTACAGATGCAGGAAATACCGCATACCCTCATGCCGCAGTGTCTCGCAGCAATCGCTTCCACTACCGTACTCATACCAACCGCATCACATCCCAGAGTCCTCAGCATGCGAATCTCTGCAGGCGACTCAAAGGAAGGTCCGGTAAGCTGGGCATATACTCCCTTCTGAATCGGTATATTTTCTTTTTGGGCAGTCTTTTCTATCAAATCACATAAATCCACATCATATACATGACTCATATCCGGGAAACGGGTACCAAGCTCTTCCATATTGGGTCCAATCAAAGGATTTGGTGCAAACACGGAGAGGTGATCTTCAATCATCATCAAATCCCCTGCAGAAAAGCCAAAATTTACTCCTCCGGCAGCATTGGTCAAAAACAGAATCTCAGCTCCCATGAGATGCATCAGGCGAATGGGCAGAACAACATCCGAAATATCGTATCCCTCATAAAAATGAACCCTGCCCTTCATACATACCACAGGCACCTGATCAATATATCCAAAAATAAATTTACCGGAATGCCCCGGCACCGTAGAAATCGGGAAGCCCGGAATCTCACCATAGGAAACTTCTGTTTCCACACGAATCTGCTCTGCATAATCCCCAAGACCCGAGCCCAGAATCAAAGCCACCTTCGGAACAAAATCTGTTTTCTTTCGAATGGTATCCAGGCAACTGACAAGCTTCTCATATCTCTTATCCATATTTTCCTCCAACAAGGTATTTTCATCAAAAACAAAAATGGCTTTCTATTCCCGAAACCAATTCATATTCGAAAAGGATAAGAAATACAAAACCAGATACAATTCATATTATA
>CALYSH010000169.1 GCA_945485625.1 uncultured Lachnospiraceae bacterium
GAAGCTTCCGTAACAGATGTCGGAGCTATTCTGGTGACTCTGAAAGTACCTGACAAGGAGGGAAGGTCTACAGATGTTGTCTTGGGATTTGACAAGGCAGAGGATTATTATAAGAATCCCAGCTTCTTTGGTGCGGTCATCGGACCCAATGCAAACCGTATCGGTGGTGCAAGCTTCGAAATTGATGGCGTGAAGTATCAGCTGGATGTAAATGATGGACCGAACAATTTACATAGTGAATTTGAGAAGGGATACCATAAGGCACTCTGGAAAGCAGCAATAGGGGAGAATTCCGTTACCTTTGCTTTAGAGGATACCGATGGAAATATGGGCTTCCCCGGAAACAAATCCATTCAGTGCACATATACCCTGGATGAAGAAAACGGTCTGTCCATTCACTATCACGGGGAGACGGATAAGAAGACGGTAATCAATCTGACCAATCACAGCTACTTTAATCTGGATGGACATGACAGCGGAAATATTGAGGGCCATGAGCTGATGCTGAAGGCTGGCCGTTATACACCGGTTGTGGAAGGGGCAATTCCTACCGGTGAACTTGCTCCTGTAGCAGGAACACCCATGGACTTTACCGTATCCAAAGTAGTCGGGGAGCGGATTCGCGATGATTTCAGGCAGCTGAAGCTGACCAAGGGATATGATCACAACTGGGTAATCGACGATTATGACGGAAGCCTTAGACAGATTGCCACCGTAAAGAGTGCGGTAAGCGGTCGCGTGATGGATGTATATACCACATTGCCCGGTGTACAGTTCTATGCAGGAAACTGTATCGAACCTCAGCCCGGAAAAAATGGGGCATTTTATAAGGAGCGCCAGGGACTCTGTCTGGAAACCCAGTTCTTTCCGGACTCCGTACATCAGCCTAACTTCCCTTCCTGTATCTTTGAACCCGGAAGAGCTTATGATTCCCTGACCATTTATCGGTTCAGAACCGAAAAGGAACAAGAAAATCGTCGATGAATTTAGCGTAGTTCACGACAAAGAATGATAAAAAGACCTCCCCGCCGGTGATATATTGAGAAAAACGGCATGGGAGGTCTTTTTATGGAATTACCGAAAAACATTACTCAAATTGGGGAAGCGGATGATAAATGTAAGATCTATGTGGAAGATTATGTTGTGTCATATCTGAGACAGATGAATCAACTGGCGCGGAATAAGGAGATGGCTTTGGCACTCTATGGAACCTCTACAGACGAGGAGGACAAGACATATGTATTCCTCTATGGGGCAGCCAGGGTGAATTATCTCCAGAAGGAAGTCCGCCATCTGTCACAGGCCCAAAAGCAGGAAATCGAGTCAAACAGGGTGAGATATTTTAATGAGTATTCCTTCCAGGGATATTGTGTTTTAAATGGAGAGATGATTGAAGGCTTTTACATATGCTCTCAGGATATTTGCAGGTTTACCAAGGGATATGCCCAGTTTTATGAAAAGAATGAGTGTATGCTGGCTTATATGCTTGAAATGCGACAGGAAGAACCGGCACAGGAAATGGTGGACAGGGATAAATATGAGCGGGTGAGAAAGCGACAGGAGGAGAGAAAAAGTCGGTTTGGTCAGGAAATGGAGAAGAAGACCGGCGAGAAAAAGCTGGAATGGTTTCCGAAAGATCGATTCAAGAATCTACAGTTTTCTGTGGTAGCATCCTTCGCAATTCTTTGCGTGCTGGGGCTTCTGGCTATCTCCGGCGGGCAGGGAACCGGACTGTTTACACCGGATCCGGAGACGGAGGTTGCACGAGAGGTGGCGGGAGAACAGGTGCAGGCGCAGGTGTTGTCGGCACAGGACAGCCTGATCGAGGCATTGCAGCAGGAGAACCGTTCGGCAGAAGAAAAAACAGAAGATAAAACAGAAGATACAACGGAAGATGCAACAGAAGATACAACAGAAGATACAACAGAAGATACGACAGAAGATACATCAGAAGAACCAGAAGAGGATACAGAGGAGTCTTCAGAGCAGGTCCCTGAGAAGAAAAACACAGAACAGAACCCGGAGCAACCGGTAGAAGCCTCTGTGGAAGAGGCTGTAGCGAGTCCGGTATCAACGGTACAGGAAGAGACAACCCCCCGGGAGTACACGATTCAAAAAGGGGACACCTTAAACCGAATCAGCCTGAGACTTTATGGCTCAAAGAGCTATGTAAAGCAGATTTGTGAGTTGAATCAAATTGAGGATGCAGATCATATCAGAATCGGCGAAAAAATTTTATTACCCTAAATGTGTAACCTGTGGTATACTAAAAGTGATATGCGTATACAACAGCGAACAGTGATAATAAAGGAACAACGGATATGGCTGATGTGAAGAATTTTCTCAACGAGAAAGAAAAAAGAAATCAGAATCAGAGAGATTATCAGGAGAAAATCAGACGCCACAGGCTGGTTAATGTGTCTCGTGTGGCACTGATTGCGGTGATTATTATTGTATTGGTTATTCTGGTAATCATTCAGCGGAGAAATCACATATATTCTGATTATGATATCGTAAACTCGGTGCAAAGAGAAAAAGCCTCGGGCGCAACAGATCTTGCAATGAAGGATGCCGTGCTGACATATAGCCGTGACGGTGCTCATTGTACGGACATTAAGGGAAATATTACCTGGAATCAGACCTATGAGATGCAGGATGTGAAGCTGGATATCTGCAGGGATGTAGTAGCGATTGGCAACTATAACGGAAGAGAAATCTATGTACAGAGTACCGGAAAGATTTTAGGAAAGATTACAACCAATCTTCCAATCAAAAATCTGGCGGTGGCACAGAATGGGAATGTGACTGCAATTCTGGAGGATACGGATACGACCTGGATCAATACCTATTCACCGGATGGCACTGCAATCTATAATGGTCAGACACATATGCACAACAGCGGGTATCCCTGTGCGGTAAGTCTTTCTCCGAACGGAGAGCTTCTGGGTGTAAGCTTTCTTTTCGTGGAGGCCGGCGTTTTAAAAACCAATGTGGCATTTTACAATTTCGGGGCGGTGGGTGAGAACAAGAGTGATCATCTGGTCAGCACCTTTTCTTATTCCGATTTGATTGTGCCGGAAATCCATTTTATGGATAACTCCACAGCTTTTGCAGTGGGAGACTCCAGATTGATGATTTATGCGGGGGGTCAGAAACCGGTATCCGTGAAGGAATGCCTGTTTGAACGGGAAATCCTTTCCGTATTTTACAGCGAGAGATATATCGGTCTGGTATTCGGCGCTGACAATGTGGATAATCAATATATGATTGAAGTATACAATGCTTCCGGCGAACGGGTAAATAAGACATATTTTGATCTGGATTACCGGAATATCTTTTTTGAACAAGATGGTTTTGTGGTATACAACGAGAGGGAATGTGAAGTATATTCCATGAAGGGAAAGCAGAAGTACAAAGGAAGCTTTAGTAAGAGCCTGAATCTGATGCTCCCCACATCCGCCGCTTATCGATATATTGTTGTGACGGATAATTCCATTGACACAGTGCAATTAAAATAGCTGCAATCATTTTTTGAAGTACAAAAGGAGGAAGGAAAGATGGATTTTCTTGTTAATTTGAATTTATTGGTTTTGATATTGATTATTGTTACAGCCTTTAAAATGGTGGATGGATACAAAAAGGGCATGGTCAAGGAAATCATTTCCTTTGTTTCTATTATAATAGCCTGTATGGTGGTTGCATTGATTGCAAATGGTATACATAATTATCAGGGTGGTCATTTTGCAAATGTGGTTATTGTGGTTTTACTCCTGGCAGTGATTGGAGTGATTCATTCTGTCCTGAGAATTGTATTCTTTTCCGTTAAGCTGATTTCGAAACTCCCCATTGTACACTGGGCAGATAAGCTTTTGGGTGTTGTGGTAGGAGCGGCAGAGGTCGTCTTGATTCTTTGGACTGTTTACCTGTTTACTATGATGATGGATCTGGGAAGCGTTGGACAGATGATTATCGGTTGTACCAAGAGCAATAGCATTCTGGTATGGTTATATGAACATAACTATTTGGCCCATTTCCTTGAAGGTATTTCAGATGATTTCAGTAAGATTTCTTTTGACAAAATTTCTGAAATTATACTGTTGACAAAATAGTTGCCCTGTGCTAGTATAGTCTTCGCCGCGACAAACAGGAAACTGTGAGCGACAAAAAAGATTTTAAAAAATCATTAAAAAGTTGTTGACATAAAGCGGAAGACATGATATTATATCAGAGTTGCCGCTGA
>CALYSH010000170.1 GCA_945485625.1 uncultured Lachnospiraceae bacterium
ATTTATTTCTTCTCCGAATATGCTACCGGGGATACCGCCAGGCATTTCCTTTACATCGCACAGGTCTTTGTGTTCATTACGGTCTGTGAATCCTTGTTCGGGAACCTGATTTATCACTTCTGTCATGTAGAATGGTGGAACTACAATTCCATTCCCCTGCATATCGGACAGTACACATCCATCCCTACAAGCATGGGCTTCACCGCCTGCATTTACCTGTACATCAATGAGTTTTTTGTTCCAATCTACAATCACCTGTCGGGAATTGAGCTGGAACGCTACAGCACCATCATTCTTTTGCTCTGCCTGTTCGCCTTAACCGATTGCGCTTATTCCCTTCTCTTCATGTATAAGCATCAGACGGTCAATGTACTGTTCCATAAGGAACTGCATTTGCCGGAAATCATTTCCTCGGTCATCTTTCGTTGACCGGGGAAATTTTTTTCATGGCTTCTTCTGCTTTATCCAGAGTCTCATATCCATACATGTGCACGCTGTTGGTCATAATGTCATAAGCCGGATTGGCTCCTCGTGATGCATATCCCACAATATATCTTCCGTATAATTCCAGCATCTTGTCCGAATAAGTGGAAATCTCACCCCGCAGATAGGTTTCATAGGAAGTATTGTAGGCATGATCCTCGAAGGTGTGTATGCTTCTGGCATTTCCCGCAAGACAGGGATACTCTTTTGCAAAGGCCTCCATCCACGCCACCTGCAAGCCTACAATTCCTTCAATAATGGCTTTCTTCTCCTCCGTCAATTCCGGGAAATTCTCTTTGATTTTCTCATACTTTTCCGGAGCAGTGCTCTCCATCATGCGGCCATACTTTTCCGTAATCAGGTTGTGCCCCTTCTCCAGCTCCGTTTCAAAGTCATAATAATACTGTAGCAGCATGGTGCGGTCCCAGGTCAGGTACTGGCTCTTGCGCATGATGGAGAAGGTGGGCCAGTTGTTCTGGCAATCTGCCCTGCCGCCCTCGTTCTGTACCTGATCAAAGGCCTGAAACTCCAGTCTGGCGATTCTTTCGACAATCTCTTCATCAGAATACACGCTGAGTGCGGACTTTTTCACCAGCTCATCCGTGTGCACATCCAGATAGCTTTCCGTATCACTGATGATACAACGGGCATACAGCTCCCCTGACAGCCATTTCGCCAGCTTCTCAATCTGCTCCTGAACCTGCCCGCTCTCCTCCAAAAGCAGCTTCCCGCCGGGTGCGTCACCGAGCCTTCCAAGAAGCTCCACTGCCTCTCCGGTACCCGGTATTTTCTTTACACTTTCCAATAACCACTTATCATGGGGAGGATACTGTCCGTTCATGTATAGAATCAGCTTCATGGCATACCGGATGCAGTCACTGAGCATCAGCCGGGCAGTCAGTGCATCCCCCCTCTTACAGCTCCTTGGGAAATTATACTGACCGGTCTGGGCAAACATGGCGCAGGCATCCGCAATCTTTAAATACAGGATGTTCTCGGGATAGCCCTTCTGCAGCTCTAGTCGAATGGCAGAAAACCGTCCCTCCGGATCCGCAAACACCTCTCCGTTGACTGCTGCCGCCAGTCCGGCATCGGGCGCGGTTCGAAAATCCGGCTTCCCCTCCTTCAAGGGTCCTGTCAATCGTTCATAAAAGTCATCAATGACCTGGACGCCCCTTCTTTTACCGCCGGCATTACCGCCCACTCGCTTCTGACCCTCGAATTCTGCAGGAAGCTCCAGGTAAGCTTTCTGCAATTTTTCCCCGATCTTTTCATAGGTTTCCCGGCTGACCCACATGCAGAAATCCGGTCCCCAGTCATGGTCCATAGACTGTTCATCATCAAAGCCGAAGCAATCGCTGCCTTCTCCTACCAGTCCTACTGCAATTTTATCCAGATATTCCGGGAATTTTTCTTCCAGCATAGGCTTTCCTACGTTCAGATAGTACGCCCTGCACAAATCCATGCCCTTTCGGAAGCTCTGACCCGCCTTCAGACACATCTCATAATTCTCCTTCAGGCGGTAGTAGAAGCCATTCCTGCCAAGCTTCTCCTCCATGATATCCATAGCCTGCTTAAAGTAATCTGCTGCCCGGGTATAATCCTTCTTTTCATAATAATATGCACCCAGAGCCGACAGGGCGGCTCCGTAATGGGAATCAGCCACATTACGCTTTCGGAAGCCTTCAACGGCCAGCAGGGCATATTCCTTTGCCTGCTCCGGTTCCTTTAACTGCATACAGGTATTGGCCAGATTTGCATAGGTAACAGCAATTTCGTAGCCGGCCTGATTTTCTGTTGCAATGGGCAGTGCGATCAAAAGGGCCTGCTTTGCCGCCTCGAATTCCCCAAGCTCCTGATACAGGAGGGCCAGATTATTCTCAAATCCGGCAATATACATATCGTTCTTCGGAAGCAGTCTGTTATAGATCTGTTCTACTTCCAGATAATATTCCAGAGACCGTTCCAGTTCTCCCCCCGCACGGTACGCAGTTGCCACATTTAACAGGGTGGTGGCATAGGGGATGGTATTCTCCAGCCCCATCTTCTTTGCCTGTGCAATGGCTTTGTTCCCAATATCAAAGGAATCCGCCACTCTTCCCTTCTCGCGGTAAAAGCCCAGGAGCTCATTGAGAAGCTGTAGCAGACAGCTGTCCTCCCCGGTTTCCTCCGCTATTTGAATATTTTCCAATAAAAGGTTCTCTGCCTCATCTGACTGATTTGCATCAAAATATGCGTCCAGCCTGCTTAATATCTCGTTGATGTCCATAGTTCAACCTCCTCAAAACTCAGCTCCACCGTAGGTAATATCCTGCATTGCCCTTCTCATCACAGGAATGAGCAGGGGCGGATACCGTCCGAAAGCCGGGGATTGTCCGGCCTCATACCTGTCATTATACCTCATCCCCCTGCAGAATGCATCTCAAACTTTCCATCTGATCAGGGAACAAAGCCGGACCGTATCCGCCCCACCAGCTTTTTCAAAAGCATAGCCCGGGGAATGGAGGGTATCAGTACAATACATATGTACAATGCCACATTGCTGCAGAAAAAGATCGGCTTGAGATTTCCTAAAAAGGAACGACTGAACAGCTCCACAAACAAACCATGCACCAGATACAGCTCCAAAGTAAGGGTTCCGAAAAAAGCAAGCAGGCGGTTTCCAAGCTTTATCTTCATGGAAAGCAGCCATACAATGCACAGGAAATCAAAAGAAATCAATGCCTGGGCAATGACACAGCCCCATCTTCTGAGAATGATATGCTCTGCCCCCCAGCTTTCCCCATAATAGGATAACCTCATTTGTGCTATTTCGCCCAATTCAAACAAGGGATTATATAAGAGCAATGCCAAAATCAGATATATCAGATAAAAGCGCCTGATATGCTCCGTAACCGGCCTCTCAAAACGTGCAAAATACAAGCCTGCCGGAAATGCGATGATTGAGTTGTACCACCACTCCCCGCAGAACAATATGTCATTATGATTGATACAGGTACCGATCCAGATATATATAAGAGCAACCAGGGTGGTGACCAGGAATGCATTGCGTTCCTTCTTACAGAATCGGAAGCCGAAATAGAATCCCAGATACAGCACAGGCAGTGCATACACAAACCAACCGTTTGTATTGCAGAGACGAAGCCCTGTAAGATACCCGATGGCCCTTCCCACGCTCATATGCTCTCCCATAACCAGTCGTGCGACAAAATACAGGAGAGTGACCATATACCCGGTCAGTACAACCGGAAGTATCCTCTTTCTGCAGAATCCCTTCAGGTAGTTCTCCTTTGTACAATAGCTTTTGTACAAACCATATCCCGAGCAGAAAAGGAAAATACTTACCAACAGATATCCGATGGGTACAAAGGGCTCCAGCCCCGGAATGATCTGTCCCTTAGGAAGCCAATCGGCACAGGTTTTCTGTCCCACATGATGCAGTACAATGCAAAGAGCGGCGACAGCCTGTACTGCCTTCATCTGCTCCAGGGAGAAGCACTCCTCATTCCATTGCTTCCTGCCGGAAACCTTCGCTCCCCAGAATGTTCCCACAATTAAGATAGGATAAACCAACTACACCAGGTAATTCAACCCCATTCCTCCTGCCTGTTTGAATTCTTTTACAAGAAATAGTGGATGGAAATAACGTATCACCGCCTCCTTCACTTCTCGATACTTTGATTGTATCAGGTAACTAACT
>CALYSH010000171.1 GCA_945485625.1 uncultured Lachnospiraceae bacterium
GGGGAGAGTGACATGTATCCCTATCATATGCCGGGACACAAGCGCAGATTGTCTGCTTCCATGCCACCTGAATATATCCGGGCGGATATTACGGAAATTGACGGATTTGACAATCTCCATGATTCAAAGGAAATCCTATTTGAGCTGCAAAAGAAGGCTGCCGGACTGTATGGAGCCGCGGAAAGCTTTTATCTGATAAACGGTAGCAGCTGTGGTGTGCTTGCTGCCATCAGTGCTGCGGTGTCGGAGGGCGGTCATATCATTATGGCCAGGAATTCCCATAAATCCGCATATCATGCCGCATATTTGCGAGAATTAAAGATAGCTTACCTGTACCCGGAGCAAATCAGGGACTATGAAATCAACGAGGCTGTCCGTGCGGAACAGGTACGCGAGGCCTTACGGTCCTGCCCGCAGGCGGAGGCGGTGTTTCTTGTATCTCCCACTTATGAGGGGAGAATTGCAGATGTAGCAGAAATTGCGAAGCTGGTTCACGAACAGAACAAAATCTTGATTGTAGACGAGGCGCACGGAGCCCATCTGGGATTTGCGGAAGGATTTGCAGAGAACAGCATTCAGGCCGGGGCGGATCTGGTGATTCACAGTGTGCATAAGACTTTGCCGGCACCGACGCAGACCGCACTCCTTCATGTGAATGGAGAACGGGTAAACACAGAACTGCTAAAAAGGTTTTTACGGATTTACCAGTCCAGCAGTCCTTCCTATTTACTGATGGCGGGGATAGCAGATGCACTGAATGTGGTGGAGAAGCAGGGAAAGGAGCTGTTCCCGAGATTTCTGGCACGCTGGAGAAAAATGCTGGCCGCTTTGGAGCAGTGTAAAGTGCTTCGATTTCTGCCCATTGATGCTCCCTTGGGACAGGATATCGGGAAGCTGGTCATCGAAACCTCGAGAACCAACCATTCCGGACTGTGGCTGTACGATATTCTTCGGGAGCGGTACCACCTGCAGCCGGAGATGGCGGCCGGAAATTACTGCCTGGCAATGTTTACGGTGGCAGATACGGAGGAAGGCTATCAGAGATTAACAAAGGCACTGTTGGAAATTGACAAAGAATTGACACGAGTGTCATATGAGTGCGGCGTTTTGCATAAGAATACAGGCATTCCTGCCCCGGAGACGGTGATTTCCCTCCATTCGGCATGGGACATGCCAAGGAAAAGAGTGCTTCTTTCGAAGGCAATCGGTAAAATAGCGGCGGAGTTTGTGAATCTGTATCCTCCGGGAACGCCCATTCTGGTGCCCGGTGAACGGATTACGGAGGAGCTCTGTGACAGAATCCGGGAGGATTGTGAGAAAGGACTGAATGTTCAGGGAGTGGAGCAGAATGAGGATGGTATTTGGATGAATTGCATAGAGTAAGGGAGGATGGAAATGCCAAACCGTGAGAGTCAGGAGACAGATTTCATACGAAAGACAAAGATTGTGTGTACAATCGGACCGGCATGTGACAGTGAGGAAATGATGAAGGAGCTGATGCTGGCAGGTATGGATGTTGCCCGATTCAATTTCTCCCATGGTACCCGGGAGGAACAGAGGGTGAAGTATGAACGACTGGATAAGGCCAGGAAAGAGCTTGCTCTGCCTGTGGCAACCCTGATGGATACCAAGGGGCCGGAAATCCGGCTTCGGGACTTTGCCGGCGGTAGTGTAATGCTCTCTGCGGGAGAACTGTTTACCTTAACCACCGAGGAGTTGCTGGGAACGGATCAGAAGGCGTCCATTACCTATGCGAATCTGAAGAATGATATATCTGTGGGAACCGGAATCCTGATTGATGATGGTCTGATTGAGCTGAAGGTGGAGGATATCCGCGGGGAAGAGATTGTCTGCAGGGTAATTCATGGCGGAAAAGTATCCAATCACAAGGGAATCAATGTGCCCGGAGCTGTTTTGTCCATGCCCTATATCAGTGAGGTGGATCGAGCCGATATACTGTTAGGGATGGAACTTGGGTTTGAGTACATCGCTGCATCCTTTGCCCGAAGCAGGGAAGACATTATGGAGCTTCGAAGCATTCTGGATGCCCATCACAGCAGTATGAAGATCATTGCAAAGATTGAAAATATGCAGGGCATTCAAAATATGGAGGAGATTCTTCGGGTTTCCGACGGCGTGATGGTAGCCAGAGGGGATATGGGGGTGGAGATTCCTCTGGAGGAGGTCCCTTTGTATCAGAAGAAAATGATTGCAATGGCCAATTCTATGGGGAAGCAGGTAATCACGGCAACACAGATGCTGGAATCCATGATAGAGCATCCTCGCCCCACCAGAGCGGAGGCTACGGATATTGCAAATGCCATTTATGACGGTACCACGGCAATCATGCTCTCCGGTGAAACAGCAGCCGGGAAATATCCCGTGGAAGCGGTACGGACCATGTCCAGAATTGCAGAAGCCGCGGAGGACAGCATCGATTACGGCGAAAAACTGACAAGATTGTCAGGAAAACACAAAAAACACATTACTGCAGCCATAGCCTATGCAACCTGCTCTGCGGCGGTGGACCTGGATGCGGCAGCTATAATTACTGTGACCATATCCGGCTACACGGCGGCGTCCATTGCAGGATGTAAACCGGGCTGCCCGATCATCTGCTGCACTACCAGCGAAACAGTTTATCGCCAGGCGAACCTGCTGTGGGGTGTAAAGTCTCTTCTGCTTGGTCGGGAGGAGGATTCCGAAAAGCTGTTTGAGCATGCACTGCAGGAGGCTGAGAGAGCAGGCTTTATCAAAAAAGGCGATGTGGTGGTGATTACAGCAGGGGTCCCCCTGGGGATTGCGGGCAGAACCAATATGCTGCGTGTGGTTGAAGTGGAATAGACGGGTATTGGAATACAAAAGCTGCTTGGAAAGGTGAACGGGATGGGAAAGATTGTTTGTCTGATGGGGAAAAGCTCCACCGGCAAGGATACGATATATAAAAGGATATTGGAGAAGGGGGAGCTTTGTCTTTCCACCATTGTGCCCTATACTACCAGACCCATGCGGGAAGGGGAAACAGAGGGGGTGGAATATCACTTCACTGATGAGGAAGGTTTCCGCGCATTGCAAGGGGCCGGTAAGGTGATTGAAGACAGGGCGTATCAAACATTCCACGGCTTATGGCGTTACTTTACCGTAGATGACGGGCAGATTTGCCTGAAAGAGAAGAATTATATTGTAATAGGCACGCTGGAGGCGTACAGCAGAATGTGTGCCTACTTTGGAAAAGAAAAGCTGGTTCCGGTACTGATTGAACTGGATGACGGAGTACGGCTGAGCAGGGCTCTGTCCAGAGAGCAAAGTCAGGAATCCCCAAAATACGAGGAGATGTGCAGGCGTTTTCTGGCAGACAGCGTGGATTTTGCAGAAGAAAAAATCCGTGAGGCAGG
Organism: uncultured Lachnospiraceae bacterium; assembly: GCA_945485625.1. Taxonomy (GTDB): domain Bacteria; phylum Bacillota; class Clostridia; order Lachnospirales; family Lachnospiraceae; genus Acetatifactor. Next base: position 3,396 of record CALYSH010000171.1, read on the forward strand.
AATTGACAGACGTTTCTGTAATGACGATCTGGAGAGATGTCTTGGGGAGGTTGTGGGATATCTCAGGGATGAGCTGTCCCTGTAGACAGGCAGGTGGATTATGGATATTAAGGTAAATCAGGTGAGTCAGCCTTTACCCGCGGAGGGGACAAAGGCTCCCCAGGAGACGGATTCCACATTTAAGTTTACATTGGCCAGTCACATCGAGGAGGCAGGACTGCAGGAGCGGTTAACTTCCATGATGGAGGAAATCACCAGACAGGGTGATCGTTTGGCAAAACGGCGGGATGTCCGGGATATGAAGCATTATCGTGGACTGATTAAGAGTTTTTTGAATGAGGTGGTAACCAGGTCCCATTCGTTTTCCAGAGAAAACTTTCTGGATCGAAGAGGGCGGCACAGGGTATACGGTATCATCCGGCTGGTGGATGAAAATCTGGACCAGCTGGCTCAGGAGCTCATGAAGGATGAACAGGACCACCTGGCAATCTTAAGTAAGATTGGCGAAATCAGGGGCCTGCTTTTGGATATTTTAACGTAAACCTTTTTACCAAGGATGAAGGGGGTATCGTATGGCAGCTTTTCGAGATATTATCGGACAGGAACAATTGAAGGAGCATTTACAGAATGCGTTGGAGACCGGAAAGATTTCCCATGCGTATATTATTGATGGAGAAAAATCCTCCGGAAAAGAATTTATTGCAAAGGTCTTTGCCACGGCTCTGCAGTGTGAACAGGGCGGAAAGGATCCCTGTGGGCAGTGTCATTCCTGTAAGCAGG
>CALYSH010000172.1 GCA_945485625.1 uncultured Lachnospiraceae bacterium
ATGGCCTTAAACAGACCAATCATGCCCTCCTGAATCAGGTCCTCCGTATCTCCGCCCAGAATAAACATGGACTTGGCCTTTCCTCGAACCAGATTCTTATATCTTCCGCACAGATAATCCGAAATTGCCTCCTCTCCATTTCGAAGTCGTTCAATCAACTCCTCATCGGAAAGGTTCTGATATTCATTCTGTTCTTCCATCATCCTTAACCCTGTAATCTCTGACGTACAATCTCGTATGCCAGAACGCCTGCTGCCACGGAAGCATTCAAGGAATCAATATCTCCCTTCATGGGAATGGATGCTACCATGTCACACTTTTCCTTTACCAGACGACCTACACCCTCGCCTTCATTTCCGATCACCAGCCCGATGGGGCCCTTTAAATCCAGCTGATACATGGTGGTCCCCCCCATGTCCGCACAGACAAACCACATGCCCTCCTTCTTCAGGTCCTCAATGGTCTTTGCCAGATTTGTCACCTTCGCAACCGGTGTGTAATTCAGAGCACCGGCAGAGGTTCTGGCTACGGTAGCCGTTAAGCCCGCAGCCCTATTTTTCGGAATAATCACCCCATGCGCCCCTGCCAGATTGGCGGTACGTATGATTGCACCCAGATTATGGGGATCCTCAATATTATCCAGAAGGAAAAGAAAGGGAGGTTCATTCTTTTTTCTTGCTGCCGCTAAAATATCCTCCACCTCTGCATATTCATAGGCGGCCGCATAAGCGATGACTCCCTGATGCTTTCCGGTTTCCGACATCTGGTCCAGACGCTCTCTGCTTACAAATTTCACCGGCGTATCATGCTTCTTCGCTTCACGCTTTATGGTCTGAATGGGACCTTCCTGGCATCCGTCCAGTATAAAGATTTTATCGATTGGTTTCCCCGAACGATATGCTTCGATTACCGCATTTCTACCCTCAATGGTAAATTCCTGATAGCCCATAATTCTTATCCTTTCTGTCACTTCTGTGAAAGCTTTCTATTCCTGATCCACCAGCTCCACACCGGCCCTGATGAGTGCAAGCATGCGGTCCGACTGCCCGGTTAAATACAGGAAGCCCATCAATGCTTCAAATCCGGTGGCCTTCCGATAATCCGAACGACTTGCATTCTTGGCCACAGTGTGCGGATTTGCATTTCGCCCGCGATGGTATACCGCAACCTCCTCTTCCGTCAGTGTATCCATCAGTCCGTCAATCATTTTGGCCTGTGCAGCCGCCTTCACATATTTTACCGCCATTCGATGCAGCTCATTGGCAGAACGGTTTGCCTTCGCCACTACAAGACTCCGGATGACCAGATCATACACACCATCTCCGATATACGCCAAAGCCAGGGGGGAATAAGTCCGAATATCCTTGGCTTTCCATCCGAACACCTCATGAATCTGTTCTAGAAATTCCTGTGCCATTTTACACCCTCTCTGGTATCCTCCAACACAATTCCCTTATCCAGAAGCTCCTGACGAATTGCATCCGCTCTGGCGAAATCCTTATTCTTTCGTGCCATGGTGCGCTCCTCGATCAGAGCCTCCACCTCACTGTCTAACAATTCCGCATCCTTCTCTACAATCAGGCCGCAGATATCAGAAAGCTCCACAATCTTTTCGCGAAGTGCCTGAAGCAGCTCTTTACTGCTCTCTGCCTTCGCATTGGTATTTGCAAACTTCACCAGTTCAAAAATTGCAGAAAGAGCATCTGCCGTATTCAAATCATCATCCATCGCTGCATCAAACTTCTCCTCAAAGCTCTGAATCCGGGCAATCAGCTCTTCCTCTTCTTTGGTAGCGGAGGACAGGGTTGTGTTCTGTTCCAGATATTTCAGATTTTCCACACAGCTGACAATTCTCTCATAACCGTTTTTTGCAGCCTCCATCAGCTCTGCGCTGAAGTTTAAGGGACTTCTATAGTGGGCAGACAGCATAAAGAAACGAAGCACCTGCAGATCATATTTCTCACTGATATCTCTTACAGTAAAGAAATTCCCCAAAGACTTGGACATCTTCTTATTATCAATGTTTAAGAATGCATTGTGCATCCAATATTTTGCAAAGGTCTTACCGTTGGCTGCCTCGGACTGGGCAATCTCATTCTCATGATGAGGGAATACCAAATCCTCCCCACCGGCATGAATATCAATTTCCTCGCCCAGGTATTTCTTACTCATCACAGAGCACTCAATATGCCAGCCGGGGCGACCGTTGCACCAGGGAGACTCCCAGTAGGGCTCTCCTTCCTTCTTGGGTTTCCAAAGCACAAAGTCCAGGCTGTCCTCCTTCTGATCCTCACCGGACACCAGAAGAGAACGATTCCCTCCCTGCAGATCATCCAGATTCTTGTGGGACAGCTTACCGTACTCCTTAAAGCTTCTGGTACGGAAATACACCGTGCCATCCTTTGCCACATAAGCATGGCCTTTATCAATCAGGGTCTGAATCATCTGAAGCATCCCATCAATCTCTTCTGTTGCCTTGGGATGGGTGGTGGCAGGCTTCACATTCATGTGGGACATATCCTTTTTGCACTCCGCAATATAGCGCTCACTGATAACGGAAGGGTCTACACCCTCTTCATTTGCCTTTTTGATTATCTTGTCATCCACATCCGTGAAATTGGATACATAATTCACCTCGTACCCCTTATGCTCCATATACCTTCTGCAGGTATCAAACACGATCATGGGGCGGGCATTGCCGATATGGATCAGATTGTATACGGTAGGCCCGCACACATACATTCTTACCTTGCCGGGCTCGATAGGAACAAACTCCTCTTTTCTCTTGCTTAAAGTATTATAAATCTGCATCTGTTTTCTCCTCCTTCACGTTTCCCAATAACTTTTCAATGGCGTCCAGCCGGGCAGAAAGCATTGCATTCTCCCTCTGCAGCTTCACAATTTCTTCCTCTACCGGATCCGGCAGATCCGTCTGATTTAAGCTCTCCTGTGGCAACAGCATGTTCTCTCTCCGCACCACATGACCGGGCACACCCACCACCGTGGAATTGGGAGGCACCGGATGAAGCACCACGCTTCCCGCACCAATCTTGGAATTATCCCCCACTGTACAGGAACCAAGTACCTTTGCTCCTGCTCCAATCATGACATTATTCCCAATCGTAGGATGTCTCTTTCCATGTTCCTTACCGGTTCCACCCAAAGTTACACCCTGATATAAGGTAACATTATCACCGATAATGGTGGTTTCGCCAATGATAACACCATTTCCGTGGTCGATAAAAAATCCCTTCCCGATCTGTGCACCCGGATGAATCTCAATTCCGGTCTTTCTCACGCCTCTCTGAGAGACCAGTCGTGCCCAAAAATAATGCTTCTTCAAATATAACTTGTGTGCCAGCCGATAATGCATCATTACCTTAAAGCTGGGATACAAAAACACCTCCATGCCGGAATGAATGGCCGGATCGCGTTCCTTAACGATTCGAATTTCCTCTCTTACATTTTTCATAAAACTCATAATTCCATTTCCACCTGACTTTGAACAATAAAAAAGGATGAATCCATCTTAGAGACGAATTCATCCGCGGTTCCACTCTACTTAAGGGTAATCACCCTTCCCTTCACGCGTTTAACGCACGCCTACGGACACGGATACTGAATTCCCCGCATCTGCTCACGGATGCACTTCCTTTTCCTCAAAACAGGCTGCTTCCACCATCTGCAGCGCCTCTCTGGGTTTTGTACCGAAAAGTACTCTTTCCGCTCATCGCATCTTATCCTATATTATATGAAAAAAGCTTCCACATGTTCAGAATATGAAATTTTCGATTTTTTGTCAAGGTCTTTCATCAGAATTCATATGGGAAGCTTCTTCCTTATTTACCTTCTACGCTCATAATATCTCCAATAATATCCATCTGTCACGGTATCCGCACAATACTCATTTTCAAGCCAATCCATCAGCCATTGATTTTGAGAAAGCTCCAGCGTCAGCTCTCCGAAGCTGGATGCCAAAATCACTACATCCGGATACTTGTCCGGATTCAGTTCCCAATAATATAACAGATTTTCATTATAAGTAGGTGTGGACATTACCGTAGGAGCACCTACATTCACATCCTCATACAGATATCCCAGAGTATCAAGCGGCTCCCCCAGAATCCAGATGGTATCACCCGGTTTCACAAAACGGCTCCATGCCTTCAT
>CALYSH010000173.1 GCA_945485625.1 uncultured Lachnospiraceae bacterium
AACGGTCAACCACGTTTTCTAATGTAGAAAATAGTTGCGGAATCCACGCTTGCGATCTGGCCGCACGTTTCCGTGCGGCATCGATGATTAAAATTCCTCGATGGTAAGCTGGCTCAGAACGGCATCCAGTTTGGCGTTTACAAATAGAGACTTGTGGGATTTTGTTTTACTGCAATGAATCAATTGTTTTCCTCAAAGTTCTCGACCTGCTCCATAACTTTTCGGAACACCTCAGGGCTGTACTGCGGTGGATAGCCATTCTTGATGAGGCATACTTTGATATCAAATTTGAGTTGATCGCGGACAATCTGATTATTGAGCCAGTCTGCAAACGAGGATTTCGTGTCAATAATCTCCTTAATCTTTTTTGCCAGAGCCTTGCACTTGTCATTTACAGAGATGCCATTGACATTGCGATCCTCGCCGTATTCAAAATTATACTCGTCCCGTAGCGCCATCAGAATATCGTAAAACGCTTTTTCCTCAAATGTCAGCCCGATCTTCCGGAAACTTTCCCGGTCTGCATTCATTTCTCTCAGGATTCGGAGCGCCTGCTCGGTCGCATTGCGGATAATTTCTTCCGAAGTTACCTCCTGCGCCTCGCCCGCTTCTTCCTCCGTGAGATGTTTGCGGCGCTCATGGTACTCCCGGATTGTGGCTTCCAGCATTTCCTGATACTTTTTTGCGGCAACCTGGTTTGTTCTGCTATAGTCCGTTATCTGTTTGCGGAGCAATTTTACCAAAATTTCCAGTTTGGATGCAGGCAGCCTTACATCAGAGAGCTTCTCAGTAAACTCAGGACTGAACAGATCCTCTTCCTCGCCTTCGTCAAGAATACCTTCCACCTTGCTGTAGCTCAGTGCCTCTTCGACCATCCTTGCCACATGACGGTTCATGCTGTCTGCATCCACATCGCTGGTGCCGCTCATTTTGCGGACAAATCCGGCAATGGCCATAAAACATTGAGCGAGGGAGGATTCTTCTTCACCCAGTTCGCCGGAAGGCTGGCAGATATCATAAGCTGCACGCATACGCTTTACGTTGGTAAGGAAATACTTCTGGAAAGAAACCCTTTTGACGGCCTTTCCCCCGTTTCTCTCCACATTCAGCTCCTGTGTCGAAATAAACACATATTCTGCCGCCCTGGCCAGCAATGTATATCTTTCTACCGGATTGCCGTTTGGATTGAGGAAAGGCTTCAGATCAAAGCCTGCAAACAAATCTTTCAGGATTGCCAGTTGTTCCCGGAAAACTTGCGTTGCCTGCTCCACATCATCCTGCGTTGGAGCAATCGAACTGTCACCTCCGTACAGCTTCATGGCCTGACGCATATTCCTGCGGATGCCGATATAGTCAATCACCATGCCATATTCTTTTCCTGGGTATTTGCGATTCACGCGGCTAATGGTCTGGATCAACAGATGCTTTTGCAAGGGCTTATCGTTATACAAATAGGTAAGTGTTGGAACATCAAAGCCTGTAATCCACATATCCACAACGATCACAATGTGGAAATTTGATTTCTCTTGTTTGAAGGCAATGTCCAGTGCTTCCGAGCGCTTTCCATTTTTCACACCGCCCAGATAGTTGTACATATCCGGCTTATCATTGCTGCCTACGCTGGCAACCATCGCCATAAACGGCATCGGCTTCAGTTCTCGCAGTTCTTCTTCCGTAGCGGTAACTCCATCGGGAGTTTTCTTTTCCTCAAACCATTCCGGGTATTTTTCCTGGAACTTTTTCAGGAGCTCATATGCGATCTGCCGGCTGGAACAGACAATCATCGCCTTTTGTATCCGGTCGGGGTCGTTTGCGCAGGCGGATACATAGTGATCGTGAATGTCCACAGCAAGCCGCTCCAGGCGGGAAGGCTCTCCCAGTATGACTTCCATGGAACTCATGGCTTTTTTGCTGGCTTCAATATCTTCCTTGGTTGCCCCATCCTCAGCGCACTTTCCGTAGTACTCCTCAATCTCCTTCACTTTCTTCTCATCGAGAAGAACTTTGGCGATTCTGGGATGGTACTTGATAGAAACCGTCAGTCCGTCGGCAACTGCCTGATCCATGGTATAGCGATCAATTTCATCGCCAAAGGTTTGATAGGTTTCGGCAATAGGCGTGCCCGTAAAGCCCACAAAAGTAGCATGGGGAAAAGCCTCCCGCAGTACCTTCGCATAGGGTTTGGAAATCATGGCTCGCATATTCTCGTCAGCATCCTTGCTGAACTGAATTTTTTTGGAATGCTCCAGCTGGGTTCTGTGGGCTTCATCCGAAAAACAGATAATATTGACCCGTTTGTTGATCAGACCCACTTTATCATCTTCGCGGTCGCAGAATTTCTGAATGGTGCAGATATAAAAGCCGCCGCTTTCCCGAGTCCCCAGTTCCTGACGCAGCTCTCTGCGATTTTTTACAACCTTGACTTCGCCGAGATTCAGGAATTCGGTACTCTTGGTGAATAGTTTCGCTCCCTGCTTTTGCAGCTCATCCCGATCCACAATCATAACGATGGTTGGGGAGCCAATCTCCGGCACATCGGTGCAGCGCAGAGCCAGCTGTCTGGCGAGGAAAGCCATGGTGTAGGTTTTGCCGCAGCCGGTTGCACCGAAATAGGTGCCGCCCTTTCCGGTTTTCTCCCTTACAGATCTTGCAATGCTCTGCTTCAGCTTGCGGGCAGCAAAGAACTGGGGATACCGACACACGATTTCCACTTCATCGCTGTCATAGATACTGTCCTGGAAGTAGATGTAGTCACGGAAGATTTCCAGAAATCTGACAGGACTGTACACGCCCTGAATCATGGTCTGCATTTCTTCAAAAGGCATGGTAGACAGCTTGTCTTCCTCATTGACACGCCGCCAGGCATAGAAATGCTCATATGGGGTACGAACCGTACCCAGTCTGGTTTTCACGCCATCCGAAATACAGGCCAGCGGACAGTAGTGCAGCAGATGGGGGATATCACGCCAATAGCGGATATTGATCTGCTCCCAGGCATTGAGGATGGTTGCGTTGCCGTCTGCGGGATTCTTCAGTTCCATAATACACAGCGGCAGGCCATTGACATACAGCAGAATATCCGGGCGGCGGGTCTGTACCTGACCATTGTTGGTATACTCTACCGCGAACTGGTTGACCGCACGGAAGATATTTTTCTCCGGCTCATCAAAGTTAATCAGCTGCACCATGCGGGGAATGCCGCTCTGAGGAATAAACTGAATGCCATTGACCATCCAGCCATAGACCTTATGTAGGACAGCAAAATCACTCTCTGCGCCAACCAGCCGAACGGTATCCATAATCTGGCGGATTTCCTCAGTGGTCAGATCGGGATTGCCGGAGCGCAGAAACTGCTCCTGATCGTCATAGTACAGCACATCCCGTTTGGAATTTCGGGACATACTCTTTCCGGACAGGTACTGCCAACCTTCCGCCTCCAAAAAGGACAAAAAGGTGGCTTCAAACTCCCATTCGCAGTAGTGACCATTGTAATTTTGTAGTTTGGCCATATCTGTCTACCCCCATCAGGAGCATAAAAGTTGCCCCTCAATTTTTAGATTACAGCAGCTTGTTCAAGTCAACTGTGTATCCCATTGCATTTAGTTCTTTCAGCAACTCAAATTGCCAGTTTGCTGTGTTCGTGTATACAACGCCAGACAGGTCAGAAGGCATTTCGATCCCCGAATCTGCCAAGATTACCACATGCCTTCTTCCAAGCTTACCCATGAAATAGCCTGCTTCAAAGACCACATTCTGTCGTGCTCGTAGCTGCATAGTGTCGCCGGATTGCGCTTTCGCCAGATCATCCGCAGTAAACAGACAGATCGCACCGCCTACATCGCTATGCTGCTCAAACTTTTCAATGATCGTATTCCCCTGATTTGCCTGCTCCGAAAGGATAATTGCTTCGATATCCTGCTTTTCCACAATTCGTGCAACAGATTCCTTTAATGCACTATCATGGCCGTGAACAACGAATACTTTTTCAAATGTTTGTAACATTTCTGATTTATTATCGCCTGTTTCATCATCGAGTTCCCTCAAATAATCTAAGAATGTAAGCTTTGTTGCAGTTAATCCGTTGGCGCATGCTTTGACATCATACGAAAGTACAGTTTACAAGGGACTACACAGGGTAGGTATCT
>CALYSH010000174.1 GCA_945485625.1 uncultured Lachnospiraceae bacterium
CAGTCTCTATCAATAAGATGCCATAAAGTTGTTGTCTTTTTTGTTAAGTCATTCTTCGTTATCCAATCCAATTTGCCATTCAGCTCGTACTTTGACTTAATCTCTATATTTGGAAGACCTTTCTTATGTTGAAAGATTCCTACTTCAACACCAACCCCATCAAAGGTAATATCATTACCATCTTCATCTGTCTCCCAATAACCTGTATATTCACCATCTTTCTTATACTTTTGTGAGCGACGCATTAAACATATGACTTCATCAGCGTGTTTGCAAGCTTCTTTATATATTGGATAATCTAAATCAAGAGCTCTTTTTCTACCTTGTTCAACCTTAGTTGTATAAGGAGGATTCATTATCACGTTCATATCAGTTCTAAGTTCCTTAATAATATTAACGGAAGGGACTTCCTTTTCAAGTATTCTCCTCAATCTCTTGCTAATCCCATCTTCATTATATGCAAACAGTTTTATATCAGGCCATCTTTTATGAGCCATCTTCAAAAGTGTAGGACCTTTGCAAGCAGCATCGATAAGATCTCTCTTCTTTGAAAACTTATCAAGCATCTTTTCGGCAAGTGTCTCTGGTACATCTTCCATCGCAAACTTAAAAGTTATCATCTTAAATCGTTCGATAGCAATACCAAAGTTTTTCTTTGAAGATGAGATTACTTCAACGAAAGCATTCATGAACTCATCTGAAAATCCAAACCATTCTTCAAAGTCATCTGAATATGATTCAATCTTTTCAAGAAAGTCATCTATATCATCGATACCTTTGTCATATTTTACCCAAGTGTAAATATCGATAAATGCCTGAAACATCTTTTCAATAAAGTCTTTGTTTTCAGATTTTTCAGTTTCAGACTTCTTCTTGTTTTCCGCCTTTTTCAGCAGTTCTTTCTTCAACTTTTTAAGAGCTTCATTCTTTGTTATTGTAGGGTTGAAAGATTGAACCTGAACACTTTCAACAGAATCTGCATAATCACTTAATAAGTCGAATTCTTTATAGAGCAGATTACGACATGACCTAACTGTTGTGAAATTAGCAATCTGTTTGAAAATCTCATTAGGTGTAAGTCTCTCAAATCCACCCGCATTATTGTAAGCAAATACGGGAAGATAATTTACTACTTTTGTAATTGCTGCTTGATAATCATCATTAGTCTTATCTGCACATCTTGCTACTGCAAACATATGAGCTACTGCAAATTCTGCAACAACTACTCTAATCAACTTGGTTATATTGGCACCGGCCGTCACGCCAGGCGCCGCAATTTTCTTTCAGACAATCCACAAACTCGGCGGTGTTATTCTCAATCACCTGCTGAAAGGTCATTTCACCATTGTCTCCGTATTCGTAAATAGTCTGCTGATTCACATTCCTGTTGACAGCGTATGGACATTTCATATGCACCACCTCCTAAACGTCATGAGCCTTCTCCTCCGCACGGGCCTGCTTCGGGCCGAAACCGGCCATTTCCATACGCTCATGCTGCAATCTCAGGCCTGCTGCTTTGGAGAATCGCTTGTATTCCTGATTCAGTACCTGGTACTTGATCTGCGACTGCCGCAGCCGATCGGGATCGTTTGGATTCTGCTCAGCTACAAGAATCCGCCGTTTCTGCTTGCGGATATCCCGTTCCAGCTTGCGCTGTTTCTGGGTGGCTTTATACATGGTGTAATGTTTACCGTTGTAATCAATACCCTTTTCGTTCTGCCGGGCCATTTCCGCCAATTCATCTGGGGTATACTGTGGAGAGCTTACCCCAAGAATAATCGGGAAAGCCACATGGCCGCAGTTCAGAGTTCCTATGCGGCGGACAAGGGAGTTGTTCAGCTTCTCAAACTCCGCGTCACTGTACTGCCTGCCCTGAATCGGCTCATGGTCAGGTGCGCTGGCAGCATGGGCGGAAATCTCCCAGCCGTCACAGCCGAAATCGTCGTGGTTCTGCTGGCTTATTTGCTCCTGCATCAATCCAAGGCCGCCCATGATGTTTCTACGCACGGCAGCTTCCAAAGAGGTATGTACGCCGGAATCATAATCAATCGTGACAATTCCCTTTTCCGCCAGATTCCGGGTAGCCTCCCGGATAGCGGAATTGTAGTCCTGCGCGCCTGTGGAAACCTTCATGAAAGCGAAATCACAGACCTGATTGTAAGCGTCTGTAAGTCCAAGTGATTTCCCGTTCGGAGCTACAAATCCGATTGTCTGCGTGATATTAGAAAGATCATCCTTGGCGAGCTGAACGGCAGCGGAGACAATCTGCTGAATGGCAGAATTATCCGCAAATGGGATCGCCGCCTCCGTTGGTAGATTTCTGATATCGAAATTATATCCTGTCTCTGCTGCCTGCGTGAGCAACTGCTCCAGTTCATCAGATGAAACCTTCAGCAGCTTTTTCAGGCGCTTTTTGATTTCTTTCTGAGACAGGCCAAGCTGCTGCGCCCTCCAAACCTGGTATGACGCCGTTGCAGTAAGCTGCCCGGCCTCAGATATTCTCCGGGCGATATCCGCAATCAGAAAATCCGTCACCGGGGTAATAAGCTGCACGGCTTTATTGCCAAGCGCCTCAATCTGGTCAGCGGTCAACATGGTTATTCATCATCCCCTGCTGCGTCCGGCATATACTTCTCCCGGATTTTCCTGCGCTGTGCCTCCGTGTCTGTTGGCATGTTGAATCTCCAACCCAGAGCAATCTCCGGCTTCAGCAGCCCGCTTGCTACCATGTCCTTGTAGTCGGCCCAGGTCTTTTCTTCATCGAAAAGCACGCCATTTCCCCAATCCACAACAACGGAATCATCATCCACATCATGAGCGCCGGGGACATGGTACATCTGCCCCAGGATACCGCACAGTCTGACGGCCTCCCGCAGGGCATCTTCCCACATCTTCTGAAACTCGATGATGGTCAGATTATAATCACCCTCGGAGGATGTGACCTCAGTAGCCGTCCGCTCTGCGGCCTCCACCTCGGACAGCAAGCCGCGCTTCAGGCCAATGACATTTTCCACGTTGCGCAGATACTCGGTTTTCCGCGCAATATAGGACTGTTCCCGGAACGCGGGGGAGAAAATCGTGATTCCAATATCCTCCGGCGCTTCATCCACAGCGGTGAACACATCCGCGCTCAGTTTCTTCCGCTTGCCGGTTTCGTCAAATTCCAGCATATCCCCGCTAACGATAATCCGGCTCTTACCACGCTCAAATTCCCCGTTGATCTGTGCCTCGTTTCGGTTGATATTCTCGATCAGGCCGATAGCGGAAGCGTAGACGGATACGCCGTCCTGACTTCCGTCCACGCAGTTTGCAATCGGTGTTTTCAGCCATGCAATTCCTACACTGTCCATCGGCTTCGTAAATGTGTACTGATCCGGCAAATCCGCATACTGCGGTAGCTCTGTGAGCGCCACACTCTGCCCAAGAGCGCTTTCGCTGCTGGAGCGGTATAGTTTGTTCTCAATGGTCAAATAGCCGCCTGCGCCCACTGTGCGGCGCTCCAGGAGGGTGTAATAATACCGTCCGTTCACGCAATGCTCCGCCGTTCCCATATCGGTAATGTTCCCGTCTCCGTCCCTGGCGAATACCAGAACATTCGGCCTGCTGACTACGGAAAAACGAAAGCCCTTATCTGTGAGGATTGGCTTTAACCCACATTCCCCCCCGATAAGAGCCATTTGCATAGCATATTCTTTTTTCTTGTTCAGCGCGTCCAGAATGCCGGAAACGAACTCGTCTTTGCTGGATGCTGTGTACTCAGAAAACGCAGTCTTAGTCAGCTTTCTGACGATGGTATATGGAATTTTCTGGCAGGAATCCGTATCCTCGTTTGAAACGGCCTGGAAATACAGATCATACCACTTCCGAATGGCGGATTTCATCTCCGTGGATGTCGTATCCACAGCTCGGAATGCCAATTCATAGTCACTGTTCAGATATCTCATTTCTGATTACCTCTCTTTGTGATCCAGTGTTGATCGTAATACGGCGCAGCGCACGGGTAGCATACTGCAAACCTTGAATGTAGGCGTTCAGCCTGTCGATCTCCGCCAGAAGGCGCCGGTTTTCATCTTCCAGCACCTTAACATCCGACTGCAATGACGCTCTCGCCCATATCGGCGCACGGT
>CALYSH010000175.1 GCA_945485625.1 uncultured Lachnospiraceae bacterium
ATAGAGCAAAGGAAAAAAGACAACTCCTGATTTCGGTATTGCTGGCACTTGCTGCCCTGGTCAGTATCACGGCAGCCACGGTTGCCTGGTTTACCATTGCGGATTTTACCAAGGTACACAGCATGAGCATGGAAATAACTTCGGGAACCAATCTACGGTTTGACCTGGATGCCCATGAGCAGTTTGAGGAATATTGTAAGGTCTTAAGCTTTTCCCAGATTGCTGACCGCATACAACGGGATTTGGGATATGATATGCGGAAGGTTCCGCTGGAGCCGGTGACAACTCGGGATTTTCAGATATTTACCTTTGAGGATGGCACTGTTGCGGAGCCGTCTGACGGTGCCTACCTGGAATTTACGCTTCACTTTATGGCTGCGGAGGATATGCTGATTCATCTTACCAGTCAGGACAGTGGGAACGGGAGGGATGGAACCGTGGTTCAATCCACCAATGCAGGCCTGCCTAAGGCCATGAGAATCAGCTTTTCCGTGGATGGACAGGAGCTGGTGTATCATCCCGGCATGGGAGATACCAATACGACGGAAGGAAATGTGAAATATTTTGGCTTGCCGGATGGGGAAAGAATGCAGCCCAATGAGAATAATCAGATGTTCTGGGTGAAGAAAAATGTGGACTGCCCGGTGGTGGTGCATGTCTGGCTGGAGGGTACCGACCCGGTCTGTACGGATGAGCTTCGGAACGCAGATTACCGGATCCGGCTTCGGTTTGTGGGTACAGATAAGGAACACCATATTCTGACCGGTGACGGAAGATAAATATATTGGGTAACAGGGATAAACAAAAACAAAGGAGATAAATGGGAATGAAAGTAATCAGAAAGGCGATAATGGTATTGTTGAGCGTGATGCTCTGGGCAATTATTCTGCTGATGGCTCTTTTTACCTTCACCACGCTGGCAACCAGAGATGAGCAGAGTGTAGGCAGACTGGCAGGCTTCACTCCGCTGACCGTAAAATCGGATTCCATGGCACCCACATTTCGGGAGGGGGATCTGATTGTTATCAGGGAATGCAGTCCTGCTTCACTGCAGGTGGGGGACATCATTACCTTTCATACCATTATCAACAACGAATATGCTTTGAACACGCACAGAATTGCAGAAATAAAGGAAGTGGGCGAAGCGAGATGTTATGTGACCAAGGGTGATAATAATGCGGTAGAGGATACCCATATGATTTCCGACGGAGACATCGTAGGGCGTTATGTGGGGAAGGTGCCGGTGCTTGGAAAGGTATTGGCGTTCCTGTCCGGCAAGGTTGGATTCCTGGTGGTGATTGTATTACCAATGCTTTTATTCTTTATTTACCAGGTTTATCATCTGGTTATGGTCAGCATTGATTTGAAGAAAGCCATTGCGGTGGAAGGAGCACAGGATTTGGCACAGCAGAATGCGGATGCGGATGCAAGGCTGGCTGAGGCTGAGGCTGCACTTGCGGAAGCAAAGCGTCTGAAGAAAGAGGCAGAAGAAAAACTGGCCCGGATGCAGGAAAATTCCACGGGCGAAGTAACGGAGAAGGATACCAATGAGTGATTTTCTAAAGCTTACGTATGAACTGATTGCAAAAATTATCTATAATATTGTACAGTGCTTTGCGGCCCTGTTTCAGCTTCTGTTTACGGGATGGGCAGAGTACGCCATGATCTTTATGACCTATTTTGTGCATCTGAATCCCCTGGGAAAGCTTCTGGCCATATTGCTTGCCCTGGTGCTGATTGCCATTCCGGTTCTTATCGTGGTGCTCCTGGTGAGACATTTTATTCTGCAGATCCGGCTTCGGGCAGACCATGAGGATAACGCGGTCATGTACCGGGAAATCGGCAGATTAAACAAGCAGGTACTGGACCTGATAGATGAGAAGAATAAGCTGCTTGCACTGAAGGTAAATGCCATGGGAGGAACTGAACGCATTCCTTACATGGGAGCCTCCGCTTTGGTGGATGATATGCTTCCCACCGTAGGTAATGTTACAGGCGGATCCGGTCAGGGGGCCGCACAGGGTGTGGCAGGTGCCGTAGCCGGGGATGTGAACGTAGAAAATGTGGGAGAGGGAAAGCATCTCGGTATTGTCACTGTGGACAAATCAAAAGCCAAGGAAATAGACCAGAACCAGTCCGTCCGGTTCCCCAAGCTTTCTCTTGTGGATGAGAAGTATAAGGATTATGTGAAGCCTGCCTATAATAACGAGATGACCCTGCAGGAGTTTGCGGAAGGCTATCGACTCTTTGCGGCCAGCCAGATGCATTTGTATTATACTCCGGAGATTGTCCGCCGATTTGTAGCAGGCATGGCAGCCAGCAAGATATTGATTCTGGAAGGTATTTCCGGTACCGGTAAAACCAGTCTGCCCTATTCCTTCAGCCGATATCTGCAGAATCCGGCAACCCTGGTTTCCGTACAACCTTCCTTCAGAGACCGTACGGAGCTTCTGGGGTACTTTAACGAGTTTTCGAAACGATTTAACGAGACAGAGTTCCTTCGTGCACTGTACGAGGCAGGGTATCGTGAGGACCCCAGCTTTATCGTATTGGACGAGATGAACCTGGCGCGTATCGAGTATTATTTCGCAGAGATGCTGTCTGTTCTGGAAATGCCCAGCCATGATGAGTGGGTGTTGGATCTGGTGCCTACCAAGTGGCCCAAGGACCCGGTGCTTTTAGAGGACGGAAAGATTCATGTATCCGACACTTTATGGTTTGTGGGAACTGCGAACAATGATGATTCTACATTTACCATTACCGATAAGGTTTATGATCGTGCGATTCCGATTGAGTTGAATGAGAGAGCTGCAGCATTTGAATGTGAGCCTCATCCGGCATGCTGTATTTCGACTGTCCATCTGAGGGAAATGTTTGCGAAGGCAAAGGAGGAGCATCCGATCAGTCCGGAAACATTGGACAGGATGAATAAGCTGGATTCTTATCTGCAGACCCGATTCAAGCTTGCCTTTGGTAACCGTATTATCAAGCAGATGTATGAGTTCATTCCTGTATACGTTGCCTGTGGCGGAACAGAGCTGGACGGTCTGGATTATATCATTGCACGTAAGGTATTGAAGAAGTTTGAAAGCCTGAATGTAAGCTTTGTCCGGGATGAAATCAAGGGGTTAATCGAATATCTTGAGAAGACCTTTGGCAAGACCCGTATGGAGGATAGCAGAGCGTACCTGTTACGAATCCAGAATCTGTACTGATTGTTGTATGGATTGATACTACAATTGTTTCGAAAGAGGAACAGCCATGGCAAATACAATCAATGATTTGTATCTGAAATATGTGAATAAGGTCGGCAGGACGCTTGAAAATGACCGATATTTCCAGTATCTCTTTGAGATGGTACAGGCGGGGGAAAATGTTCTGCAGCAGAATCACCAGATCCTACATAAGGTAGTGGATGAACGCTGGCTTTCCATGATTGAGGAGAGTCTGGATTCCATCAATAACATTATTGAGAAGCCCCGTCGTTTTGTGACCACCAAGGAGGAGGTTGTGCCGGTGGCACTTGCCAGGAAAATCACTGCGGACAGTGTACGGCATCTGAGCATGAATACGCAGTTCATCGCCAGCAGTGAGGACGGAGACATTCAACCTACCCGTGTGTTGAATGTCAGTACGGAGGAAAGCTATGACCTGTATGAAAACCGCTTTGTCTATCATCTGATTCAGCGTCTGGTAACCTTCATCGATAAACGTACGGATATCATTTTCTGGGCAACCGGGGATGAAACCCAGAATGTACTCAGCTATCAGAGTAAGGTGGATGATGCCTATGAGGAGATTGAGTACAAGATTGAAATGAAGGTGAAAAACCGCCAGAGCTTTGCAGAGAATGATTCGGACAATATGAATGTCTTCATGCGAATCGACCGTGTAAGACGTATGGTAATGTCTTTGAAGAATTCCGCTTTCTGTGGATTGATGGCCGGCTGCTCCAAGGTGCGAAGCCCAATCCAACGAACGAACCTGATTATGAAGGATCCTGATTACAGGACCTGCTATAAGCTCTGGCAGTTTCTGGAGAATTACGATGAAGTAGGATATACCATTGAGGTGGAGAATGCTGCTCTCCAGTTTGATGAGGAATATCTGATCCAGAT
>CALYSH010000176.1 GCA_945485625.1 uncultured Lachnospiraceae bacterium
GAAGAGGGTTCGGAAGAGGTTGTTACCCATTCTGAAGATGCTTGCTGAATATTGCGAAATATGTTTAAAAACGGAATTCAGAATTATACAAGTTGTTGAGAAAAAAGTTTTTTTCGCGTACAAATAAGCAATTCTCACAATCTGAAAAAAAATATTTGTTGATTTCTTGTATGGAAAAAACATGTTGATTTCGGTATACTTACTGTGTCGTGTGAATGTTGGCGCCCGGATGCCTTATGTACATATTTTTCCGGATGTTTGACAAATAAAAGAAATTCTCATTTTGAAAGGAGTTTTATTATGGCAAGTTTATCTTTGAAGAATATCTGCAAAGTATATCCGAACGGATTCGAAGCAGTAAAGAACTTCAACCTTGAGATTGCTGATCAGGAGTTTATTATCTTCGTAGGACCTTCCGGATGTGGTAAGTCTACTACCCTTCGTATGATTGCAGGTCTGGAGGATATTACTTCCGGTGAATTGAAGATTGGTGAAAGAGTAGTTAATGATGTTGAGCCTAAGGATAGAGATATCGCGATGGTATTCCAGAACTACGCTTTGTATCCTCATATGTCTGTTTATGATAACATGGCATTTGGTTTGAAACTGAGAAAGGTTCCCAAGGATCAGATTGATAAAATGGTTAAGGAAGCTGCAAAGATTCTTGACTTAACTCCCCTTCTTGATCGTAAGCCTAAGGCTTTGTCCGGTGGTCAGAGACAGCGTGTTGCCATGGGTCGTGCTATCGTTCGTAACCCTAAGGTATTCCTGATGGATGAGCCTCTTTCCAACCTGGATGCGAAGCTGCGTGTACAGATGAGAATTGAGATTGCTAAGCTGCATCAGAGATTAGGTACCACCATCATCTACGTTACCCATGACCAGACAGAGGCTATGACCCTTGGTACCAGAATCGTAGTTATGAAGGATGGTGTTATCCAGCAGGTTGATACCCCTCAGAATCTGTATGAGAAGCCCGCTAACCTCTTCGTTGCAGGTTTCATGGGATCTCCTCAGATGAACTTCTTAACCGCTACCGTTAGGGTTGAAGGTGATGTTGCTAACCTGGAGATTGCAGGTCACAGCATTCCTCTTCCTCCTGCTAAGTCCAAGAAGCTGATTGATGGCGAGTATGATGGCAAGGAAGTTGTATTCGGTATCCGTCCTGAAGACGTATATGATTCCGAGATGTACATTCAGACCTCTCCTCAGAGCGTATTCGAGTCTACCATTAAGGTATACGAGTTGCTTGGTGCAGAAGTATATCTGTACTTCGATCTTGATGAGTTCCCTATGACTGCAAGAGTAGATTCTCGTACAACCGCAAGACCCGGCGATACTGTTAAGTTTGCTCTTGACGTTGAGAAGATTCATGTATTCGACAGAGATACTGAGCAGGTTATTACAAACTAGTTTTAAGGATACTATGGGGGTGCTGGAAACAGCACCCCTTATTGTTGTATGGACGAGGGGGAAACATGATAACAAATCAAGTAATTCAAACAAGCCTGGATGAACTGAGAGCAATTACCAAAGTAGAATTGTGTGTCTGCGATTTGAATGGTTCTGTTGTAGCTTCCACATTGCCCAATCCGGACATTCGAAAGGATCTGATCAGCAGCTTTGCTGCATCACCTGCGGACAGTCAGATCATCGGCAGCAGCCATCTGCTGAAAATATTGGATGAAGGAGAAACCGTATATATCCTTCTGGCACAGGGACTCAATGATGATGTATATATGGTGGGTAAGATTGCAGTCAGCCAGATACAGAATCTGATGCTTGCTTATAAAGAGCGGTACGATAGGAACAGCTTTTTTCAGAATCTGTTATTGGATAATATGCTGCTGGTGGATATTTACAATCGCGCCAAGAAGCTTCATATTGAATTTTTCTGCCCCAGAGCAGTATATTTAATCGAAACCCATCAGGAGAGGGACGGAATTGCCGCAGAGCTTTTGAAGGGAATGTTTACGACTCATTCCGGAGATTATGTCACATCTGTGGACGAAGGAAATATCATCCTTTTGAAGGCATTGGAGCAGGATGTGGATGCACAGGCCATGGAGTCTATTGCGAATACCATTGTGGATATGATGAACACAGAGGCAATGTTAAATGTTACGGTTTCCTATGGTCAGGTGGTTTCCGAGCTGAAGGATGTATCCAAATCCTATAAGGAAGCAAAGATGGCCCTGGAAGTGGGCAAAATCTTTTACGCAGAGAAAAATGTTGTGGCTTACAACAGACTCGGCATCGGCAGACTGATTTATCAGCTCCCTGCAAATCTGTGCAGAATGTTTATTCAGGAGATATTCGGTGAGAATATGCCCTATGATTTGGATGAGGAAACCTTAAATACCATTAATAAATTCTTTGAGAATAATATGAACGTATCGGAGACCTCCAGACAGCTTTTTGTACATCGAAATACACTGGTGTATCGTATCGAGCGGATACAGGAAAGTACCGGGCTGGATTTAAGATGTTTTGATGATGCTTTGACCTTCAAGATTGCATTGATGGTTGTGAATTACATCAAATATCTGGACAAAATGGAATAAAAACGGACACCCCCTACATATGATTTTGTAGAGGGTGTTTTTGTGTGGAGAGATCCCGGGATATACCCTTGGAAAGGCGGGTATGTAAAATGCTGCAGGAAAAGCTGCTGGGATATTTGGATTATCGCTCCGGGACTTCCGGAAAAAAATGTGTGGGTTTTTTCCGTATGGAGGTTTATGAACAAACCTGTGATCTGGAAATCTGCGTACAGGGAATGCGTGTGACGGATGATTTTGAGCGTGATGTATTGCTGCGTGGAGCAGGCAATGAGAGCGGAGAAGAGAAGGAGTATGTTTTTGACCATATCCGGTTTTCCAAAGGACAGGCCACCATTCGGCATCGGAATGTGGAGAAAAGCAATTTATTTCAAAGCGGTGTGGACAGTGACCATCTTTGGGAAATCTGTATCCCCATTGCCTCCGGAGCAGAGATTAGCTGTGAGGTCCGTCGAAAGCCTGTGATAAAAAAGCAGAAAGACAGGGATAAGACCGCGGCAGAAGTGCCGGAGCATGAAGTTGTACATCCGCTGTCCATGGAAGATATGGTACAGGACAGTGATTCAGATCAGTCAGAAGAGAGTATATCCGTTGGATTTGCGGAAGTTGAGGCAGAGGTGGGAGTGAAGAGTCAGGAGAAATTCCTGGAAAAGGAAGAGAGCGGGCCGGAGGAAGTGCTGCAGGCCACAGAAGCCCGGGAGCCTTCTTCTCCCCAATTGCCCAGAATGTCAGAGGAGAAATGGGCCCAGCTTGTCAGCATCTATCCGAAGGTAAATCCGTTTCAGGACCGGAGAACCTATTTGAAGCTGGGACTCCAGGACTTTGTGCTTCTGCCGGAAAAGTACTATACGATGTGCAAAAACAGTTTTCTGCTCCACGGGTATATGAATTATGGTTATTTGCTTCTGGCAAGTTATGTAAAACGGGGAATGTATGAATATTATCTGGGTGTTCCGGGGGTGTTTTACGAAAAAGAAAGACAGGTAGCAAAGCTTTATGGCTTTGACTTTTTCGAAGCGGACAGAGAAAATGCCAGGGAGGGGGATTTTGGAATCTATTTTATGAAGATAGCCCTATAGCCCCTCTCCGGAAAAAGGAGGGATAAAGCTTTCGGAAGCTACCTCTCCCGTCTGATAAAAGCCGTTTTCGATGCCGATTTGTCCGGCAAATTTCATTACCCTGTCATACTCCTCCCGGGAAAGCGGTCTCGCCAGCTCCGGGAGCGGATAGCGGTCAGAAAGTGCATCCAGAGGAGTGTACTGACTCATAATGCTGATGTAGATATGATTGCCATAGGTTTCGTGGAGGTGGCGTAATACTTTTTTGGATTCCTTTACCTGGCCGGGTAATACCAAATGACGGACCATGACTCCCTTTTGAAGAAGACCATCCTCCGAAAAAACAGGATCTCCGGTCTGGCGGAGCATTTCTGCAAGGGCTGCATCCGCACATTCGGTGTAGTCCGGCGCATGGGAGAGCAGGGTACTTAGGTGTGCAGAGATATATTTGAAGTCAGGGAGATAAATATCTACCAGACCCTCTAAATATTGTAAGG
>CALYSH010000177.1 GCA_945485625.1 uncultured Lachnospiraceae bacterium
TTGTTTGCAAAAATACGTAAAAACATTGACATTAAGAAATCTTTTGTGTTAAAATAATGGATAAACAGAGAATCAATAGCGGTTTCCTTTAGAAGCCGGAAAGGCATGGGGAGTAAAATGGAAGAAAAATATGTTGCATATGTCTCAACCTATACACAGGGGGATAATCACGGCATACGGATTTATGATATTGACATGGAGAATGGCAGATTTTATGAGAAGGATAAGGTGCAGATTACCAATTCCTCCTATGTCTGCATATCACACAACCGGAAATTCCTGTATTCGATTACTGATCTGGGTGTTGAGTCCTACGAAATTCAGAGGGATGGTGGTTTGAAGCTTTTGAATTTTGCATCCATCAACGGTATGAGAGGGTGTTATGTATCCACCGATTATACGGACAGCTTTCTGTTTGTGGCAGGATATCACGATGGGAAGCTTACCATTCTGAAGCTGAATGAGGACGGCTCCATCGGAGCAATTACCGACGAGGTATATCATAAGGGGCTGGGGATTGTGGTTGACCGGAATTTCAGACCGCATATCAATTGTGCAAGAATGACCCATGATAATAAGTATCTTCTGGTTGCGGATCAGGGGATGGATCATATTAACGTATATCGATTTGACAGAACCTGCGGTACCGTGAAGCTTGCGGATGTACTGCGCAGTGATCTGGAGTCGGCCCCCAGGCATATTAAGATTTCCAAGGACGGGCAGTATATATATATTGTTCATGAGTGGAAGTGCTTTATCGATGTGTACCATTACGAAGATAAGGATGGAGCTCCTCATTTCGAGAAGATTCAGACCATTGAGACCTGTCCTACGCCGAGAGGCAGCAATAATGCCGCAAGTGCATTAAGCTTTTCCGCAGATTACAAATATCTGTTAAGCTCCAATGCCGGGGATAATTCTGTTGTCATCTACAGTGTGGATGAGAAGACCGGTTTGTTGACGAAGGTCCTTCGCCTGCCGATCAGCGGCGAGTATCCCAAGGATGCGGATATATTCCCGAACAATAAGTTTATTGTATCACTGAATCACGAATCCAATACTCTGACCTTCTTCCATCTGGATCTGGAGAAGAAGACCCTTGTTATGAACGGGGCACCGATTAAGGTGGATGTTCCCAACTGTATTGTATTCTATAAGCTTCCTCAGGAGTAAGATTTTTCGAAGAGTAAAAAAGCTTTACCGGACCGGTAAAGCTTTTTTTATATATGCATTCTACTTTCCATAGAAGTGTTCCAGAGAATCCAGTCTGGCGGACATATTTACCATCATGGCATCCAGGATTGTGATAGCGGTCATGGACTCCAATACGACCACAGCACGGGGAACAATGATGGGGTCGTGCCGTCCTTTGATCTGGATATCAATGTTTTCGTGTCGGTTGTTAATGGTCTGTTGTGTCTGATAGATGGAAGGTGTGGGTTTCACGTAAGCCCTTACGGTCAGTGCAGAGCCGTCACTGATACCGCCCAGTATGCCTCCGGCATGATTGGTTTTTTTGCCTACATTTCCTTTTTCATCGCAGTAGAAGGCGTCATTGTTTTCACTTCCGAAACGACGGGCAACCAGGCTTCCGTCACCAATCTCAACACTCTTTACGGCACCGATGGACATGACTGCCTTTGCCAGATTGGCGTCCAGCTTTTCAAATACGGGGTCTCCGATTCCTGCGGGCAACCCCTCCACAAGGCATTCCATGCAGCCGCCTACAGAATCTAAGTTGTTGCGGGCTTTTTCCAGGTAAGCAACCGCTTTTTCGTTTGCTTCATAATCCGGCATGGCAGTAGGGGTGGTAAGTCTTGCTTCTTCACTGAAGCGGGATAAATCGGCTTCAATGGAAGCGATGGAGAGTGTGTAGGCCCGCACTTTAATTCCCAGCTGCTCCAACAGCTTCGCTGCACTGGCACCTGCGGCAACACGGCCGATGGTCTCACGGCCGGAGGAACGTCCGCCTCCCCTGTAATCCCGGAAGCCGTATTTTTCATCGAAGGTATAGTCGGCATGACCCGGACGATAGTAGGATGCAATTTCACTGTAATCCCCGGAAATCTGGGAGGTATTTCGAACCATCATGGAAATAGGGGTACCCGTGGTTCTGCCTTCAAATACACCGGACAGAATTTCCACCAGATCGTCTTCCTTGCGCTGGGTGGTAATTGTGCTGGTTCCGGGTTTGCGTCTGTCTAAATATTTCTGGATGTCTTCCTCGCAAAGGGGTAATCCCGCAGGACAACCGTCTACCACAACACCCAATGCCTTTCCGTGGGATTCTCCCCAGGTAGTGATTCGAAAAATAGTTCCAAATGATGAACCGGCCATATGTTTTTCTCCGTTCGTAATAGATGCTTTTTTTATTCCGGAAATCCGACAAAATCGAAAGATTTCTCAATGGACATTCGGAAATCCGGAAACAGTTTGATTATACTCGGTTCGGAATTTGTTTGCAAGTATGAATGGACTTTGGGGTGAGCTTGTGCTATAATTTATTAAAGAATGGAATGGAAAATCGTTGGAGGAATTATGGGAAGTTATCGTATTCTGAAGCAGGAGGGAAGTGCGAAGCGTGGTGAATTTACCACCGTGCACGGTGTGATACAGACCCCTGTTTTTATGAATGTAGGAACAGTAGCGGCTATTAAAGGCGCCGTTTCTACCATAGATTTGGAAGAAATCAAAACACAGGTGGAGCTGTCCAATACCTATCACCTGCATGTACGCCCGGGTGATCAGGTAATCAAGAAGCTGGGAGGACTGCATAAGTTTATGTCCTGGGAGAAGCCGATTTTAACCGATTCCGGTGGCTTTCAGGTGTTTTCCCTTGCCGGACTTCGAAAAATCAAAGAGGAGGGAGTGTACTTCAATTCCCATATTGACGGCCGGAAAATATTTATGGGGCCGGAGGAGAGTATGCAGATTCAATCCAATCTGGCATCTACCATTGCAATGGCCTTTGATGAATGTGCGCCCAGTAAAGCAGATCGGGATTATGTGGCAAAATCGGTGGAACGCACCACCAGATGGCTGGAACGCTGTAAAAGGGAAATGAAGCGTCTGAACGGATTGGAGGATACCATCAATAAGAATCAGATGCTCTTTGGTATCAATCAGGGTGCGGTATATGATGATATCCGGATAGAACATGCAAAACGGATTTCCGAAATGGAGCTGGACGGATATGCCATCGGCGGTCTGGCGGTTGGAGAGAGTCATGAGGAAATGTACCATGTGATTGAGTCGGTGGTTCCGTTCCTGCCCAAGGACAAGCCTACATATCTGATGGGGGTAGGTACTCCGGCAAATATTCTGGAAGCGGTAGAACGTGGTGTTGATTTCTTTGACTGTGTATATCCCACCAGAAACGGCCGTCATGGTCATCTGTATACAAACCATGGCAAAATCAATTTGTTCAATGCAAAGTACGAGCTTGATTCCGCACCCATTGAGGAGGGATGCGGGTGTCCGGCATGTAAACGGTATTCCAGGGCATATATCCGCCATTTGCTGAAGGCAAAGGAAATGCTGGGGATGCGTTTGTGCGTCCTTCATAATCTGTATTTCTATAATACCATGATGGAGGAAATCCGGGACGCATTGGATGAGGGGCGGTTTGCAGAGTATAAGAAAATGAAGCTGGCAGGAATGCAGGGTGAGAATTTATAGTTTTTTTATGAAAGGGTACTCTTGCAAAAGAACCGGGTTTTGTGTATAATTTTTATTTGAGTATGATTTGCACTCAGAGTGCAGAATGGAGGAAAAATGAGTATTTTATTAACGGACGGAGCTGGTGCCGTGGGACTGATTGGAACGATTGTTATTTATGGTGTGTTTTTCTTCGTGATGTGGTTCTTTTTACTGAGACCCCAGAGCAAGGAAAAGAAACGTATTACTGCAATGCTTGCTTCCATGGAGATTGGTGATTGTGTTATGACTACCTCCGGCTTTTACGGAATCATTATTGATATTACCGACGATACTGTGATTGTCGAATTCGGCAATAATAAGAACTGCCGTATTCCCATGGACAAGTCTGCTATCAGTAAGGTGGAAAAAGCCAGCGAAAACTAAGCTTTGGGGATAAATGATCCG
>CALYSH010000178.1 GCA_945485625.1 uncultured Lachnospiraceae bacterium
GGGAGTATCCTTTCACTGTCATTGAATAGATTCGTCCGATTCGATGATCCTGCGGAAACGGAATCCGTTCCAACAGTTCGCCGGTACCTTTTTTATAAAGAAGGACACCGCAGTCCGGACTTTGTGAAGCATAAGAAAAATGAATTCCTTCCGATACACGGTGTGCTCCCGGAAGGGTAAAGGTTCTGTAATCCAACATATTTATATCATGCCTTTCTGCTTGCTTTTTTCCAGAATAACAGGTATCATAAATATAGTCTTATGCACCTAACATCATTATAAAGGAAACAGACAAAAAAACAAGTCACAGAATAAGAAAGGAATAAAATATGAAGAAGAATGATGATTTCTCAGCAGAAGAAATGACTGTGGAGCTGGAATTGGATGATGGGGTTTGCACCTGTGCCGTCATCACGATTTTTGAATGTAACGGAAAGGACTATATCGCTCTTCTGCCCCTGGATGAGGATGGTCAGAATGAAGACGGTGAGGTCTGGATTTACGGATATTCCGAAAACGAAGAGGATCCAAACGAGGAACCGGAATTAAGATACATCGAGGATGATGAAGAATATGAAGCAGCTGCCGATGCCTTTGATGAGTATCTGGATTCCTGCGAATTCGACGAGGTTGTTGAGGAGGAATAATCCGTTATCGAATTGGATTCAAAAAACGGGATGGGTATCTGGGGTTATCCTTTGTGCCGGTAAGGTAGGTTAACTCCAGATATTTTTTTGCCCTTGTGATTCCCACATAAAAGATTCTTCTTTCCTCTTCCAGACTGTCATCATCCAGCAATACGCCGTACGGAATGGTTCGTTCATTACAGTCCGGTATCCATACCCGCTCGAATTCCAGTCCCTTTGCCCCATGCATGGTCATCAGTACGATATTTTTGTCAGCTGTTTTATTTTTTTGTTCAAACTCTATTTCCTTCTGATACTGCATCCATTCTTCTAATGTCCGAAATTTCCCGGACTGGGTCTGTATCCACTCCAACACCTGACATGCCTCAAGATAATCATCCGGCTGTTCTTTATAAAGCTCTTTCAGATACACCTCATATCCCAGCACCTTTCGCAGACAGGCTATATTTAAGAAAAACGGCTTCCCCTTAAGCTTATGCAGCCGTATCAGCTTCTCCTGAATTCGATTGCGTTCAGTAATCAGCCTTTCCCGTCGTTTGCCGTCTTCTGCTTCTTCCCATAGAAGCTCCCTTTGATAATATACCAGAATGTCCTCTGCTCTTTTTTGAATCTCAGCTAAGGCTTCCCCCGGAGCATCCGGTTCCAGGAAATGCATCACAGCAATTCGTTCTTCCCGATTTTCCAAACCCTCAACCATTTTCAGGAACATCATCACATCCTGTATCACCTTATGTTCATACAAGCCCCTGATTTTTTCTTTCACCTGAAAATCCACGTGATGCATCCGCAAAAAAGCTGCAAACTTCTGCATCTGACTGTTGGTACGAAATAACACGGCGGAAATACCATCCTGTACACCATCCGTGATTTGTTTCACAAGATAGGTATACTCTTCCTCCCTTGTGACGAAATGACTTATCTTCACCATGGAGCCCTGTTCCGAATCCGGTACTCCGGAGCTCATGTGTTTTTCAAACCGTTTTGTATTTTCGCGGATTACTTTCTCAGCGCAGGAAACAATTTCCCTTGTACTTCTGTAATTTATTCCTAATACAATCTGACGGGCATGATACTCCTCCTGAAACCTCCTTAGGCAGGCCGGTTCAGAGCCGCGAAATCCATAAATTGCCTGATCGTCGTCTCCCACGGCCAAAATCCGGTACGGAGGCTTGCTCAACAGACCGATTACCTGATATTGAATGGGATTGATATCCTGAAATTCATCAATCAAAAGATATTCAAATTTGTTCTGCCAGTGTTCTCTTACCGTTTTGTTTTTGGTCAATAATTCCCTGCAATCCCAAAGCACATCGTCAAAATCCATTTTCCCGGACTGCCTGCGGAGAATCTCATAGCAATCGAACAAAGCATCGAAATGCTCCCGGTATTCCTGAGAAAGCTTCTGAGCCGCTTTTTCTTTATTACAGGTATTCTTATAAAGGCTGATTGCTTCTGCAAATTCAAGAAGCGTTCCCGCAGAAACAGCCGCTCCGGGTGATTTATGGCAAAAGGTATCATATGCTGCTTTTTTTAGCAGCTGCTTTTTCTCGGTATTGGATAACATATGATTTTTCGGTAAATGAAGGGATTCACGGAGAATCTGATAGAATAAAGAATGAAAGGTAGAAAAATAAACATTGGAATCAGAAAATTGTGTGGAGAGACTGTCACGGAATCGTTGTTCCATGGACACCGCTGCATCCTTGGTAAAGGTTAGTACCAAAATTTTATGAGAGGGGATGTGAAGAACCTGAATCAGGTAAAGAATTCGTTGTGTGATGGTAAAGGTTTTTCCGGAGCCGGGCCCTGCCAGTACCAGCACGGGCCCTTCCTCCGAATCTTCTACAGCTCGTCGCTGCATTTCATTTAATTGTTCCAGCTTAAGCATTCTTTAACAGTTCAATGCCTTTCCTGATTCTGGATAAGCTCTCTTCCTTCCCCAGGACCTCCATAATCTCGGTAGCACCGGCAGGAGTCATCTGCTTACCGGAAACCGCAGTACGGACAGGCCACATCACATAACCGTTCTTCACACCTGTTTTCTCCACATAACCTACAAGGGTCTGATACAATGCATCATTGCTGAAATCATCCTGTGCCTCCAGTATCGGGAGAATATCCTGAAGCACAGCCAAAGAAGAGGCGGCATCCGTCTTCATCTTCTTATGGGTATACATGGCAACATCATACTCCGGAAGCTCCTGGAAGAAATCAATATGACCTGCAATATCCGGGAATACCTCAATACGGGTCTTTACCATAGCCGCAATCTTTCTGTAATCCATGGGTTTGGTAATCACCTTACGGATGTACTCCTCGGCAATCGCATAGAACGCATCGAAGTCCATTGCCTTAATATACTCCCCATTCATCCAGCGAAGCTTCACGATATCAAATACCGCAGGGGATTTGCTGATCCTGTGATAATCAAACTCTTTAATCAGCTCATCCAGGGTAAAGATCTCCCGATTGTCCTCCGGGGACCAGCCAAGCAAAGCAATATAGTTTACAACTGCTTCTGTAAGGAAGCCCTGCTCAATCAAATCCTCGAAGGAAGCATGTCCGCTTCTCTTGGCCAGCTTCTTGTGGTTTTCATCGGTAATCAGAGGAAGATGTACATATACGGGGCTCTGCCAGCCAAATGCATCATACAGTCTCTGGTACTTGGGAGAGGAAGAAAGATACTCATTTCCT
This sequence comes from uncultured Lachnospiraceae bacterium, assembly GCA_945485625.1. Lineage (GTDB taxonomy): Bacteria > Bacillota > Clostridia > Lachnospirales > Lachnospiraceae > Acetatifactor. The sequence continues at coordinate 3,342 of CALYSH010000178.1, forward strand.
CTTACCACATGAGTGATATTCATGGTATGGTCATCTACAACATTTGCAAAATTATAGGTGGGATAGCCGTCGGACTTGATCAGAATCATATCATCCAGCTGGGCATTTTCTACGGTAATATCTCCGTAAAGCTCATCGTGGAAGGTGGTACTGCCCTCAGAAGGATTGTTCTGACGAATCACATATGGCTTGCCTGCCTTCAGGTTTGCCTCCACCTCTTCCTTGGAAAGACCGAGACAATGCTTATCATAAATACGGATTTCCTTGCCCTCAACCACTTCGGTTTTCAGGCTGTCTAAGCGTTCCTTATCGCAGAAGCAGTAATATGCCTCCCCCTTATCAATCAATTCCTTTGCATACTTCATATAGATACCGGTCTTCATACGCTCACTCTGAACATATGGACCATAACCGCCATCCTTATCCGGACCTTCATCATGAACCAGACCGGTTTTCTCCAAGGTACGATAAATGATATCTACCGCTCCTTCCACGAAACGCTCCTGATCCGTATCCTCAATACGGAGCATAAAGTCGCCTCCGTCATGCTTTGCAATCAAAAACTCATACAACGCAGATCTCAAATTTCCTACATGCATCTTTCCGGTTGGACTGGGTGCATATCTTGTTCTGATTTTCATATTTAATCTCCTTTATCCTCTGATTTGACCGTTTCCGGTAATTGCATATTTATAGGTTGTAAGCTCCTTCAAGCCCATTGGGCCTCTGGCA
>CALYSH010000179.1 GCA_945485625.1 uncultured Lachnospiraceae bacterium
GCTATGCTTCACGACTGTGGTCTACATATTGAGCATTATGAGTCTACCCAGAACAAGTACTATTATGACGGCCACATTTATGAGCTCCCGGAGCTCAAGGTTCTTGTTGATGCTATCTCTTCTTCCAAATTCATCACGCAGCGAAAGAGCGATGAATTGATAGCGAAGCTTCTTACCTTGACCAATTCGCAGAATGCGGCAAAGCTCCGTCGTCATATTTACGTTGCCGGTCGTGCAAAATCGGACAATGAAAACGGATATTACATCGTCGATGCCATCAATGATGCCATTGATACCAAGAGGAAAATCTCCTTCCGTTACACAGATTTTGACGTGGCAAAGCAGCGTTATATTGCAAATGATGGCAAACCGTATACAGTAAGCCCGTATACATTGATCTGGGATGGCGACTACTATTACATGCGTGGCTTCTGTGATGAGCGCCAGGAAATGCGGAATTTCCGCTTGGATCGCATTGCGGAGCAGCCGAAGATCCTTAACCAGATTGCCGTAATGCCTCCGGAAGGCTATACTCCGGCAGATTATAGCAAACATGTATTCCGTATGTATGATACCGATGAGCCGGTTTCCGTGCAGCTGTATTGCCATGTGTCGGTGATGAAGTATCTCATCGATAAGTTTGGCAGCGACTTTGAAACCGTAGTCGTGGATGACGAACATTTCAAAGCAACGGTCAGCGTATGCCCCAGCACCACTTTCTACAGCTGGGTGTTCGGATTCAACGGAAAAATCAAAGTTGAAGGACCTCAGAATGTTGCTGAGGCATACAAGGAAATGCTCGTCAATGCATTGAGCGAGATGTAATTTCCGTTACTGCCCAAAATTCTGCGCACCTGCGTTCCACTAAACAATTCACCCCTTGCTTCTCGGAGCAAGGGGTATTATAATACAGTCAATGGAACGATTCGTTCCGTTATCGAGAGAAAGGAATTAAAACCATGAGAGCTATGAGCACAGAAACGATGCAAAACATCATTTCCTATGTTGATCAATACTTCTGCGACAAACATACCACTCCCTCTGTAAATGAGATCGCATTGGGCGTAGGTATTCCTAAAACGACTGCTTTTCGCTACCTGGTCGAAATGGACAACCGCGGAATGCTCGAATACGATGGTAAGTCTCGTACCATTCGTACTCCGATGATCAAGAAATTTGCTCCCGATTCTGCCCCCTGTCCCCTCGTTGGATCCATTCCATGTGGTTCCGCGCAGACAGAGGAAGAAAACATCCGTGAATATGTCAGCCTTCCTGTTTCCCTTTTCGGGAATGGCCGGTACTATATTCTGGAGGCTTCCGGTGATTCCATGGTTGATGCGGGTATCGATAGCGGAGATCTGGTCGTTATCAGGACAGATTGCAATGCTGAGATTGGCGATATCGTTGTTGCCCTTACCGGCTACAGCGAAAGCACGCTGAAGGTTTATGCCGGAATCGATGAAGATACCCAGGAAGCCATTCTTGAGTATCGGAATCAGGCGAAATATCCGGACGAAGAGATCCGCGTGAAGCAGCTGATCGTCCAGGGCGTAGCCAAGCACGTAATCAAAGCATTATAAACGATATTGTTATCACCGGAGGTGAAGTACGAGATTATGAATACATATGACGTGAAATGCCCGGTATGCGGCGTAGTCAATCACAGCCTGTTTCTTGAAGAGACGGATGGCTGGATGGAATGCGAGCACTGCGGCCATGCGGCAAAATACTGCTGGGAACCGCAGACAAAAAAGCAGATTCCGGTATTTGTAATCCGAAATCTGCAGGCGCAGGTCGTACCTGCCGATTGCGTACACACATGTAGATAAGAAGGGAGTTAAATAAGTGCCACATGAAAACTTTGTATGGCGCTCAAGAAAGATATACTGCCCCAACTGCCGCCAGTTAGTAATTGGCTATGAAGGCAAAGATGGCATAACCCGAATGACCTGCGACAGGTGCGGGACCGTGATGGTCAGCAAATCGATGGGACGCAGGCATGACCGCATTGACATATACGCCCCACGGGGTCAGGAGCGCATTTAATAATTGAATCAAATTGGCATAACGACGGAATGGTTGAGATGAAACAGGCTGCGTAAATCCATCTCCAGGTCACATGCTGTAATGATCGGTCAGTTAAACCAGACATACATGAGAGGCTGCCGACAAGACGGGATTCCTATATCCATAGGATCCCTGCCTTGCCGGTGGTCTTTTTCTTTTTTTCGGCAAGGCTTTCGAAACCCAAACATCATATCGAAAGCCTGACATGCATTAAGGGCTGAGGATACATATATTGCTCGATCTCTGATTTTCAGAAAAGCAGTATCGGTACCCTTTCTTTAGTGCACCCCTTTTTCGGGGACATGGTCAGGAACGTACTGTGAGCAATGGTATCCTTTGCTCTTCCGCAGCAGGCGGAAAGGAAAACAGTATGTATTTTGACGCAACCGAATTCGCAGCTCGCCTGAGCACTCTTCGCAAGGCGCAGGGAATGACTCAGGAGGAAATGGCCGAAGCACTCAATATCAGTTTGGAGCATCTCAGCAAGATGGAGCGCGGTAAGAGAAAACCGTCCATTGACCTGATCATTGCCATGGCCTGCTACTTCCATGTAAGCACCGACTATCTTCTCATGGGGAAAGATCATGACAAGGTGGACAGCCGCACGAAGCTTCTGGATGTGGTGACTCAGCTGACGGAAATCGCAAAAAGCCTGTAAATCTAACAGCAATGCACGAAAAAGCAAGTTCAGAAGCGCCGAATTTGCACGAAAAAGCAAGTTCAAGGCATCACTCGCAAAAAAATCTGCAAATCCGTACAACCAGGGCGGGCAACCCGTACAGCCGGTACCTAAAAACATCCATCCGTATGGGCTAAACTTGTACATGTAAGGAGCCAAACGACTCCTCTACAGGAACCTTGAAAATTACATACCATTCTTCAGGCACAGCCCTGTGATGGGGAGCCACATCAGCGGATGAACGCAACGATCGCCATTAGAAGGCGGGAGCGCGAACCGGCCTGTAAGTATCGGATTGCTTCCGATATACAGCATTGATCCATCACAGCACAATGATACTTCTGTACGCAGCTCGGTGAGAACCACGGAGGGGTTAGATTCCCATGGATCTGGTAGCAGCCAGACGCCTGAATGCATTCCCGGCAGGTCAGAGCACCTGCCAGTTCCCAGGGGTGTCGAGGACAAATGTGGGGATAACATATTATTGAGATTAAGCCCTTAGCGGCTTTCTTGGGTGGGAAGCGATATCCCGCCCTTTTACATAGAACCTACATGAGGAGGAGAAAACATGCTTAGAAAAGATTGGAACTATAGACGCGGTGATATCTATCTGGCAGATCTGGGCGAGCATCGCGGAAATATTCAGGGCGGCGTTCGACCGGTCATCAATATTCAGAACAATAGCGGTAATTTCTTCGGACCGACGTTGATCGTCGTGCCGCTTACTACGGAACTGAAGAAGCTGGGCCAGCCTACACACTGCGTTCTCAAAAAGCAGCGCGGTCTGGATGAAACCTCCATGAGCGAGGCGGAGCAGATCGTCACCATCAATAAGTGTCAGGTAATCAAATACCTGGGACGAACGAGTCAAAAGCACATGGAGCGCATTGACGACAGTATCCGCGTAAGTCTTCATCTGGATCCGGAGGATCCGATTCCTATTCCGGAATCCGTGGAATTCCCATGACGATCAGATTCAGATGAACAGAGATAAATAAAAGAAAGAGAGGACATACATAATGGAAAACACAGTAGTATATGAGAACCCTATTCCGGTTGAAGAGCCGGTTCTGAAAACGATGTGCTATTCGATAAGCGAGATTGAGTTGATTCTTGGTATCAGTAGGCCTTCGGTTCTGAAGCTCCTGAATAAGAATGAATTCAAGTGGTTTAAGATCGGAACCGTCTATCGAATCTCCAAACCCAGCTTTGAAGAATGGATGCAGAAAACACTGTAATTGTCAAGGATGTCGATGGAGGCTTTTGGCCGGATTGACATCCTAACAATTCAAAAGAATATCCGGTACCTTTTAACCAGG
>CALYSH010000180.1 GCA_945485625.1 uncultured Lachnospiraceae bacterium
AAAGCAGTACGCTATTCCAACATGGTATGGCCGGGAAGTGATAATATTTCGGTTGTGTTAAGAGCTGCAATCTTTGTGTGCGGTCTGGTTCTCTTTGGTGTGGGGCAGACCAGTCTGGGTGTGATCGTAGCGATTACCTCCTATGCGGCACGATTCTGGCAGCCCATTATGAACCTTGGTAATATTTTCAACAACTTCATCAACAATATCGCTTATCTGGAGCGTATCTTCGAAACTCTGGATGAGCCGGTTACCGTTGACGATGCGGAAGATGCGATTGAGATGAAGCCCATTCAGGGTAAGGTTACCTTTGAAAATGTAACTTTTGCATATGAAAAAGGTAAGGATGTATTGAAAAATCTTTCTTTCACCGTGAATCCCGGGGAAAGCGTTGCGCTGGTTGGACCTACCGGCGCCGGAAAGAGTACCATTGTAAATCTGATTTCCAGATTCTACAATGTAAATGAGGGCAGAGTATTAATTGATGACCAGGATATATCCAAGGTGACATTACATTCCCTTCGCTCCCAGATGGGTATCATGCTTCAGGACAGCTTTATTTTCTCCGGTACCATTGAAGACAATATCCGCTACGGTAAGCTGGATGCAACCATGGAGGAGATTCAGAAGGCAAGTGAGACCGTGTGTGCAGATTCTTTCATTGCAAGGATGCATGATGGGTATCAGACGGAGGTAAAGGAGAGAGGCTCTCTCTTGTCCCAGGGACAAAAGCAGTTGATTTCCTTTGCAAGGACGCTCCTTTCCAATCCTGCCATTCTTGTATTGGATGAGGCTACCTCCAGTATTGATGTACAGACGGAAAAAGCATTGCAGAAGGGCTTGAATGCCATGTTGGAGGGAAGAACTTCCTTTATCATTGCGCATAGACTTTCCACCATCAAGAACTGTGACAAGATTATGTACATTGATCAGGGCGGAATCATGGAGTGCGGAACCCATGAGGAGCTGATGGCAAAGAAGGGATATTATTATCATCTGTATACCACACAGATGGAGGATATTGCGTAAGTATATCATATGGAAGATTTTGAAAGGGCAGGGGTGGAATCCTTCGATTCCTCCCCTGTTTTTTATAGCATAGGAAACTTCGTTCCGGGAGAAATCACCATACATTTTGACAAATCCTTTATTTTATTATAGAATGTTTTCGTGTTTGCAGTTCGTTTGACGTAGGGCAGAATGGAGAGTTATATGCAGATAATTATTGTTGGATGCGGTAAAGTGGGTTCCGCATTGACACAGAGATTGAGCAAAGAGGATAACAATGTTTGTATTATTGATATCAATTCGGAAGTGGTTCATACACTTGCAACCGAATGTGATGTTATGGGCATTGTAGGAAACGGTGCCAGCTACAGTGTCCTGGCGGAGGCCGGTATTGAAAATGCAGATCTGTTTATTGCAGTGACAGAATCGGATGAATTAAACCTTCTGTGTTGTGTAATTGCGAGAAAAACCGCGAAGTGTCATACCATAGCCCGGGTACGTAATCCGATATACAGTAAGGAGCAGGATTTCCTGCAGCACGAAATTGGAGTGTCCATGATTATTAATCCGGAGCAGACAGCGGCTTCCGAGATTTCCAGTCTTTTGTGTTTTCCGGGTGCAATCGGTATTGATTCCTTTGCAGGCGGAAAGGTTGAGATGCTTCGATTCCGTATTCCCTGTGGCTGCATTTTGGACAATATGGCGCTGAAGGATGTATCGGCAAGGATTCATTGTCAGTTTTTGATTTGTGCGGTGGACCGTGATAATGAGGTCTGCATTCCGGGTGGTAACTTCGTGCTGAAATCGGGAGATGTAATATCGATTGTCGCTTCCAGAGAGAACACAAGCTTTTTCCTGAAGAAACTAAACATCAATACCAATAGTGTTAAGAATACCATGATTATCGGCGGTGGAAAGATTTCACTGTACTTAGCAGAGATGCTGGTGAAGCAGGGGATTGCTGTAAAGGTAATTGAAAAGAATCCAAAAAGATGTCAGGAATTAAGTGAGCTTCTTCCGGAAGCTACCGTTATTTGCGGGGATGGAAGTGAAGAAACACTTCTCCAGGAGGAGAGAATTGATTCCATGGATTCCTTTGTGGCCTTAACCAATATGGATGAGGAAAATATTCTGCTGTCATTATTTGCAAAGAAGCATGTCAGCAAGAAGGTGATTACCAAGATTAACAGACAACAGCTGACAGAGGTCATTCGCAACCTGGAGTTGGACAGTGTGGTATATCCGAAGCTGTTGACTGCCCAGAAGATCCTGCAGTATGTCAGAGCTGCCAAAAACTCCATTGGAAGTAATGTGAAAACCCTCTACAGACTTTTTGATGACAAGGTCGAAGCCCTGGAGTTTAATATCTACGAGAAATCGAAAATAACAGAAATTCCTTTACAGGATTTGCATATAAAGAAAGGACTTCTGATTTGTGCCATTACGCGGAACGGGCGTATTTTGATTCCGGATGGTCAGACGCAGATTCTGCCGGGGGATACCATGATAGTGGTGACTACCCAGCTTGGACTACAGGATGCACAGGATATTGTCAGAGATTAGGTTGAGGGGATGTTATGAATTATTCCATTATTCGATATATATTGGGAACCGTTCTGAAATTTGAAAGCTTTTTCCTCTGCATTCCCATGCTGGTTGGTTTATTTATGGGGGAAAAGAGCGGGTATGCTTTTCTGATTTCTGTTGTTGCAGCTATGGCGGTTGGTGTCCTTTTGGGATATCGGAAGCCCAAGAGCTATGTGTTTTACGCGGCGGAGGGCTTTGTCAGTGTATCTTTGAGCTGGTTGGCACTCAGCCTCTTTGGTGCGTTACCGTTTTGGCTCAGCGGAGAGTTTCCCAGCTTTACGGATGCATTGTTTGAAGCAGTTTCCGGTTTTACCACTACGGGTGCCAGTATTTTGAGCCAGGTAGAGGGATTGTCACATGCCTGCCTGATCTGGAGAAGCTTTACCCACTGGATTGGGGGTATGGGTATTCTGGTATTTGTGCTTGCGGTGTTCCCCATGAACGGCGGACATCTGATGTTTCTGATGAAGGCGGAGAGCCCCGGACCATCCGTTGAGAAGCTGGTTCCCAGGGTGAAGACAACGGCAATCATTCTTTATGCAGTCTATACTGCACTGACTGTTACAGAAATTTTTCTCCTGACAGTGACCGGAATGCCTTTTTTTGATGCGGTTAATATCAGTTTTGCTACGGCCGGTACCGGCGGCTTTGGTGTGTTAAATGACAGTGCCGGAAGCTACGCTCCCCATCTGCAGGTAATCATTACCGTATTTATGATTCTTTTTGGTGTGAATTTCAATGCCTACTACCTGATTTTATCGAAAAAGGTAAAGAGTGCATTGCGTTCGGAGGAGGTTCGTGCATATTTATTGATTATTCTGGTCAGTGGATTGCTCATTGCATATAATATCAGAGGTATGTATTCCACCATTGCCGAAGCACTGAGGCATTCTTTTTTCCAGGTTGCCTCTATTATGACGACCACGGGTTTTTCTACAGTGGATTTCGCAAAATGGCCTCAGTTTTCCAATACGATTCTGGTTTGCCTGATGTTTGTGGGTGCCTGTGCAGGAAGTACCGGCGGCGGTATCAAAGTATCACGTATTCTGATTATGTGTAAGACGGCCTTGAAGGAGCTTTTCACGATTAAGCATCCACATGGCGTGAAAACCGTGAAAATGGATAATCGTGTGGTAGAGCATGAAACAATTCGTTCCGTAAATATTTTTGTTATAATATATGTGATGGTCTATGTGATATCGGTATTGTTGATCAGCCTGGATAATCACGATTTTACAACAAACTTTACTGCGGTGGCGGCTACCATAAATAATATCGGTCCCGGATTATCCATGGTCGGTCCCGCTGAAAACTTTGGGTTCTTTTCGGACTTCTCAAAATATATTCTGATGTTTGACATGTTAGCAGGTCGATTGGAATTATTACCTATGATTGTGCTGTTTGCTCCCATGACATGGAAGCGGACAAAATAATGAAAGTGCTGCATAAGCCGG
>CALYSH010000181.1 GCA_945485625.1 uncultured Lachnospiraceae bacterium
GTGGTATAAACAGCTTCCATCCCAGACTGCACAGGAAGTATGTAAACTCCTTGACAAGTCTTGGAGGTCTTTTTATGCACGCAAGAAATCCAATGGCATTGAAAACGCGAATCCTCCAAGATTCAAGCATGAGCCGATTGCCATTACTTACATGCAACAAAATCTGTTCCTTTGATATTGTTTCCGCAATGTTGAAATGGTTTATTTTTTCTTAATAAATATTTCTATTAAAATATGTTGACAATGATTAAGAGGGGTGCTATCTTATGTTCATAAGATATTAGCACTCCTCTTTGTTGAGTGCTAATAAGAAAAACAAAGGTGCTGAGCACAGTAGTACAGATGATGGATGAGAGAGGTGATACCGTTGGAGTTGGACGAAAGAAAAACGAAAATTTTACAGGCTGTCATCCGCAATTATCTGGAGACCGGAGAACCGGTAGGAAGCAGAACCATTTCCAAGTACACGGATTTGAATTTAAGCTCCGCTACCATCCGTAATGAAATGTCGGACCTGGAGGAAATGGGTTACATCTTACAGCCCCATACCTCAGCCGGACGGATTCCCTCCGATAAGGGCTATCGCTTCTATGTAGATACCCTGATGGAGGAGAAGGAACGGGAGGTTGTGGAACTGAAGGAGATGCTTCTGGAGCGCCAGGATAAAATGGAGACGCTGCTTAAGCAGGTAGCCAAGGTGGTTGCCCAGAATACCCAATACGCTGCTATGGTATCCGCTCCCCTGACCCACAGGAACAAGGTGAAATTCATACAGCTCTCCCGTGTGGAGGCAGGACAGATCCTGGCAGTCATTGTGGTGGAAGGAAATGTGATTAAGAACAAAATTCTTTCCGTGACACAGGAATTAAATGACGAAACGCTTTTGAAGCTGAACATCCTGTTAAATACTCATCTGAACGGGTTGTCCATTGCAGAAATAAATCTGGGAATGATTGCTGCAATCAAAAAGCAGGCAGGAATTCATGTGGATATTGTAAGCGAAGTGATGGATGCGGTGGCAGAGGCCATCAAGGAGGATGAGGATCTGGAGATTTATACCAGCGGTGCCAACAATATCTTCCGTTATCCGGAGCTTTCCGATCATGATAAAGCCAGTGAATTGATCAATACCTTCGAAGAGAAACAGCTGTTGACCAGCCTGGTACAGAACTCCCTGGACGGGGAGGAGGATACCGGCATTCAGATCTATATCGGTGATGAGACGCCGGTACAGAGCATGAAGGATTGCAGCGTGGTAACCGCCACCTATGAATTGGGCGAGGGGATGAAGGGTACCATCGGTATCATCGGTCCCAAACGTATGGATTACGACAAGGTGGTAGGAACCTTAAGAACCCTACAGACAAAGCTGGATGAGCTGTACAGGGATGATGGAAAGAAAGAATAGAGAGTTCAGAAAGGAAAGATAAAATGACCGAGCAGGAAAAAGAGATTTTAGAAGAAGAGGCTGTTTCCGCAGGCTGTGAAGACTGCACAGCAGACAGCGGCGCACCGGACAGTGAGGAATGCATGGCAGACAGCGGCGCACCGGACAGTGAAGAGTGCGATGCAGAGGAAGAAGCTGCTGGAGCCTCCGAAGAAGAGGAGGAAACTTCGGAGGAGAATCCCGAGGGAGAAGAGAAGAAATCCTGGGCAGAGAAGAGAGCCGCAAAGAAGCAGGCGAAAGCCGATAAGAAGGAGGACGCCTACAAGGAGCAGATTGCTCAGCTGGAGGATAAGGTAAAACGTCAGCTGGCCGAGTTTGAGAACTTCCGCAATCGTACCGAGAAGGAAAAGCAGGCCATGTTTGAGGTGGGTGCAAAGAGCGTCATCGAGAAGATTCTTCCGGTGGTGGATAACTTCGAGAGAGGTTTTCAGACTGTGGATCCCGAGGATGCGGACGATGCCTTTGTGGAAGGAATGAACAAGGTATACCGGCAGCTGATGACAGAGCTGGATAATCTGGGCGTGAAGCCTATTGAAGCGGTGGGTCACGAGTTTGACCCCAATCTCCACAACGCAGTCATGCAGTGTGAGAGTGAGGAATATGAATCCGGTGTGGTAGCCCAGGAGCTTTTAAAGGGATATACCTACCGGGACAGCGTGGTTCGCCATTCCATGGTATCCGTTACGATTTAGTCCGCAACAGCGGAATAAAACGGATTTATTATAGATTGAAACAGATTATATTTATCAATTAGGAGGATAAGAAAATGAGTAAGATTATTGGTATTGACTTAGGTACAACCAATAGCTGCGTGGCAGTTATGGAGGGTGGTAAGCCCACTGTTATCGCAAATGCTGAAGGTGCAAGAACAACTCCTTCCGTAGTAGCTTTTACCAAGACAGGAGAAAGACTGGTAGGTGAGCCTGCAAAGCGTCAGGCAGTTACCAATGCAGATAAGACCATCTCTTCCATTAAGAGAGATATGGGTACGGACAACGGACGTACCATTGATGGCAAGAAGTACTCTCCTCAGCAGATTTCCGCAATGATCCTTCAGAAGCTGAAGGCAGATGCAGAAAGCTACTTGGGCGAGAAGGTATCCGAGGCAGTTATTACAGTTCCTGCATACTTCAACGATGCACAGCGTCAGGCTACCAAGGATGCAGGTAAGATTGCAGGTCTTGAAGTAAAGCGTATTATCAACGAGCCTACCGCTGCAGCACTTGCATATGGTCTGGATAATGAGAAGGAACAGAAGATTATGGTATACGACTTAGGTGGCGGTACCTTCGATGTTTCCATTATTGAAATCGGTGACGGTGTCATCGAAGTATTGTCTACCAACGGTGATACCCATCTTGGTGGTGATGACTTTGATAACAAGATTATTGACTGGATGTTGTCCGAGTTTAAGAAGGCAGAGGGCGTAGACCTCTCCGGTGATAAGATGGCTATGCAGAGATTAAAGGAAGCAGCTGAGAAGGCAAAGAAGGAATTGTCCAGCGCAATGACCACAAACATTAACCTTCCTTTCATTACCGCAACCGCAGAAGGCCCTAAGCATTTTGATATGAACTTAAGCCGTGCACAGTTTGATGAGCTGACCAGAGATCTGGTAGAGAGAACCGCAATCCCCGTACAGAATGCGATGAAGGATGCAGGCCTTACCAATGCTGACCTTGGTCAGGTATTGCTGGTAGGTGGTTCCACACGTATTCCTGCAGTACAGGATAAGGTAAGACAGCTGACCGGTAAGGAGCCTTCCAAGTCCCTGAATCCGGATGAGTGTGTAGCAATCGGTGCTTCCGTACAGGGTGGTAAGCTGGCAGGCGATGCCGGTGCCGGTGATATCCTGCTTCTGGATGTTACTGCTTTGTCCCTGTCCATCGAGACCATGGGTGGTGTAGCTACCAGACTGATTGAGAGAAATACTACTATTCCTACCAAGAAGAGCCAGGTATTCTCCACTGCAGCAGATAACCAGACCGCTGTAGATATCAATGTCGTACAGGGTGAAAGACAGTTTGCCAAGGATAACAAGTCCCTCGGACAGTTCAGACTGGACGGTATCCCTCCTGCTCCCAGAGGAATCCCTCAGATTGAGGTTACCTTTGATATTGATGCAAACGGTATCGTAAATGTATCCGCTAAGGATCTTGGTACCGGTAAGGAACAGCATATCACCATTACTGCCGGCTCCAATATGTCCGATGCGGATATTGAGAAGGCTGTAAAGGAAGCTGCTGAGTTTGAGGCTCAGGATAAGAAGCGTAAGGAAGCAATCGAGGCCAGAAACGATGCAGATGCATTTGTATTCCAGACCGAGAAGGCTCTGAAGGAAGTAGGCGACAAGATTGCCGATTCTGATAAGACTCAGGTAGAGGCAGATTTGAATGCTGTAAAGGCTATCCTGGAGAGAACCAAGGATCAGGAAATGAGTGACAATGACTTAGATGAGCTGAAGGCTGCTAAGGAGAAGCTGACAACCTCCGCACAGTCCCTGTTCACCAAGATGTATGAGAACATGCAGCAGGCACAGGGCGGTGCAGCAGGCGCAGGTCCCGACATGAGTAACATGGGCGGTGCA
>CALYSH010000182.1 GCA_945485625.1 uncultured Lachnospiraceae bacterium
ATTGCTATCTGGTCCATGGGAATGCCTCCTTTCGATTTGATTATCCGGCTTTTCAAAAGAAAAACACACCCACGCAGCGTAGATTATGGTGAATTTTGGCGGATTCTACGCCCCGTAGAGAGTATTTATGCTTTGCAAACCAGTATATCTCCGGCTTGAATAACCGCTTTGTCCATGTCTACCTGAATTTTGCCGCGGATGACGGAGACCACGCAGATATTATTCCTGGTATAGATGTCTTTTGCCTTTGTACCAACCCACATGTTTTCCCCGGTGATGGGGATGGTGAATAAGGTGTTCTGGCTGGTATCAATCAGTCTGGCTTCCCGGAAGTTTTCGCTGAAGCCTGCACTTAAGATACCGGTGGGGATGGCGGTAATCATTACTCCGAGGATGCAGATCAGGATCGCTAAGATTCTGCCGGCAATGGTGATGGGGTAAATATCCCCGTAGCCTACGGTCAGCACGCTGGAGACGGCCCACCAGAGACCGGAGAAGGCATTGTCAAATACCTCCGGCTGGGCATTGTGCTCCACACTGTACATCAGGAAGGATGCGGACAGCATAAGGATGGCAATAATGGAGATGGAGGAGGCCAGCTGCTTCCGCTTTTCCCGTAAAACCGATACGATGACATTGTAGGCATCGGACTGGCTGTTGACCCGGAAGAGGTGGAAGATTCGAACCACACGGATGATTCGGAATACACCCATGCCGTAGATGGTTTCGGTGGGCAGCCAGTAGGGGAGGATGGTCAGCAGGTCAATCAATCCATAGAAGGAGATTACAAAGCGAAGGGTTGCTCTGCCACGGCTTTTCCCCGGATAGAGGTAATCGGCGGTCCACAGGCGCAGAATATACTCCACGGTGAAGAGAATCATAGTGATTCGTTCCACCCACTGCAGCCAAAAGAGGCTCGCCTCCGATAAGGTAAAGGTGAGCACGAAGGTGACGACCAGGTTTACCAGAATAATTGTGGTGATAAAGTAGTCAAACAGCCTGCTGGGCAGGTCATTTTTGTTTCCAATCTGAATAATATCAAATAGTCGCTTTCTGGACATGTGGATTCTCCTTTATGCATTAGAGGTCTTGTTCTTTTCTACAATATCCTCGTACAAATCCAGACCGAAGCTGGTGAGCAGAGGGGCATGCTGTATCATTTTGAAGGTTCGGGTGCCGTTTTCCATACGTTCTGCGCAGAAAAATTCCACATCGCTTTCCGGATTGTCCTGGGATTCGGAATAAACCTGCCGTGCGAAGGAAAGCAGATGGGTAACGGTAAGTATTTTTACCCCGGCTTCATTCAGGGCCTTGATGATATCGTAGGCGATGACGGAGCCTTCCTTCTCCGTGGTGGTGGCGAAGGATTCGTTTAGCAGAATCAGGGCATGGTCTCCCAGGTTTTCGATAATCTGGTTCATACGCCGTAGCTCCTCATCCAGTCGTCCGCTGTTCATTTCACTGTCCTCTCTGCGGGTAAAGTGGGTGAAGAAATGAGGGAAAATACCGCTTTCATAGGAGTTGGCAGCTACCATGAGGCCGCACTGCATCATAATCTGTGCGATACCGATGCTTCGAAGGAAGGTGGATTTGCCGCCCTGGTTGGCACCGGTTACAATGAGGAGCATTTTGTGATCCATACGGCAGGTATTCCCCACGGCATTGACACGCTGTTCCATGCACATAACCAGCTCCCGCAGCTCTTCAAAGCGCAGGCAGTCCCGGTCGCAGACCCGGGGAAAACAATAGTCCGGAGTAAATCGTTTTATCTGGTGAACCATGTTTACTGCGCCCAGATAGAAGGCACTCTGGCGGTGCAGGCTGTCAAAGAAGCTGTTGAAGGCAGTCATAAAAGGGTTCAGACCGGATACCACATAGCTTACCATCTGGAATTCCAGCTGTCCGGCCTGCTCCGAAACTGCCTGTCTTTGGGAAGTGGAGAAGGAGTCGGGAATGCGGGACTTTTTGAATTCCTGAATCTTGTCCATGGTGCCGCCGGCCTTGTAAAAGCGTTTGGTGACACTGCTTACTTCCGTTAAGGTAAGATTGCTGAGCTTCAATCCCTCCTCCAGACTGCAGCCAAATACGATATGGGGCTTCAGGACGGTGGGTTGAAGGTTTTCTTTCTCTTCGTCCAGGCCTTCCGTGTAGAAGGATACATCGGTCAAAACCTTTTGGATATAGGATTCCAGTTCTTCCGGATATTCCTTGCACAGCCGTTCATACAGGGTGCGCAGTCCTTCGGATTTCAGATTCGGCAGGTGCTCTTCAAGGAGCTTTTTCATCTCGGAAAGTCCCCATGAAAACAGATGCAATACGTGGAGGTCATTTAACAGGGAGGCCACGGGATTCCGCTGGCTGTATTTGTCGGTTACATTTCGTCCCAGGGCTTTCCAACGGTTCAGTATTTCACTGCATAAAGCGTACAGACTCCGGATGAACGCCTCATCCTTCAGGCAATCCTTTAAAATCTCCTGACGGTATGTAATCTGTTCTCCGTTCTGTAATGGAATCATCATGATTTTCTTCATGGTGTCCAGGAGGAAGGGGTCTTCTTTTTTTACGTTCTTTACCAGACCCTCCTCGTAGACCACTTCCTTGGCGGCCGCCATGAAGAGTGTGCGAAGTCCCAGATCCTGAATAATACAGGGAGCATCAAAATAGGGTGCTTCCGTCAGATAGTCGGTGTCTTTGTATAATAAGTAGCTGTTCATAGGCGCTCCTTCAGTTGCTCATAGGTGAGTCGGTACTTGTTGACCTGGTTGGCGGCGCAGGCAGAATCCTCTGCTTCGCTGCGTTCAATTTTGAAGCTTTGCAGCCGTCTGTCATCTAACATGGCCCGCAGGCTTGTGACCTGGGGGTGCACATGGGTCAGCTCCTTTAAGTGGGTCACGTATATGCCCCGGCAATCCTGCTCAATAAAGTGCCGGATCACCTTTCCGCCCATGATTTCCGCATCGTAGGTGGCAGCAGTGGTAAACAGCTCGTTTATGATGACAAAGGCGTTTGCAGTGTTTTCTGCCATCATGGGAGCCAGGCGAATCAGCTCCTCCTTTAGCTTGCCGCGGCCGGTTTCCACACTTTCCTCCACGCTGAAGTGGGTGAGGATATCCGAAAAGTAGTGTACATTGGCAGATACTGCCGGTACATCCAGCCCCATTTTTGCGAAGAAAATCATCTGCCCCAGGCTCCGCGCAAAGGTGGTCTTACCGCCCTGGTTGGGACCGGTTAATACAAACATCCGCTCATGGGGTCCCATGTACATATCGTTGGAAATGACGCTTCGTCCTTCTTTGACAGCCACACAGGCCAGCGCCAGATCATACAGACCGGATGCACTGATATCCTTTTCATCCTCTATGGAAGGGGTGGCAAAGGAAAAGCCTTCGTCCATCATTTTCAGAGTGAAATTCCGATAGGAAAGATAGAACGGAAGCTCCTGAATAAACTGCATCAAAACCGGGTCGGCATAGGTTTCATAGGTTTTGGCCAGCTCTTCTATGTTACGAAAGAGAGCCGGGCGTTTTTTCATCAGGATATGTAAGCATTCCTCCTCCAGCTCGGTAAGGGAGGGGTTGATTTGGAAGGGGCTTCGCAGAGGAGGACGGTTTGTACCGAAAGCCCGGTCCAGGAAGGAATCATAGTCGGCAGGCGTGTCACCCTCTGCAATTTGAATGCGGTCATCCTCATAGGTGACGGTGAAGCGGAAGGAAGAAACCTCCTCCAGCAGCTCGGAAACGCCTCTTTTCATGGTTTCATAAGAAGTCTGTCCGGTATATTCTTCCAGGTACTGCATGAGGGAAAGCATCCCATCGGAGTGTAAGGATTCTTTTGGAAGGGAAGCAAGAAGCGTGTCAAACATATGGCAGTAGGTCTGAATCTCTTTCAGATGCCACAGAGCTTTTTGCAATTGGAAACGTACTTTTTCCACGTTATTTCTGATATCGGTTACAAGCCCAGTTTCATTCATGAAAGCACAAAGTGCCTGATCCACGGCGGGCATTTTGATATCACAGTAAATCTCC
>CALYSH010000183.1 GCA_945485625.1 uncultured Lachnospiraceae bacterium
TTAACAACCATTCACATACAGGCGCAGCGCAATCGCAGCACAGGCTCCTGATATGCTCCGCCATTATCGCCCCTCCTTTATCCCGATGCGGTCATTCCATGCGTCTATGGCAGCCAGTATGTCTTCCGTAGAAAGATGATCTTTGTATTCAATAGCCCGCGCCATTACTCCACAATCATGACAGCTTACAACAACAGCTTTTTCACTGTTTATTATAGCCAGACGCCCTTCACCGCCACAGGAGGGGCATGGATTCAATGTCTTCCGCATTATCGGTCCTCCTTTGCTTTCTGCCCGCTCAAATGATTAAGGAACATCGCATTACACAAAACATGCTCTATATGCAGCAGACCGCTTTCAGCGTCTGCTCCCTCCGGCTCGTCCAAAAACAGGACCAGATGCCGCAGCAGCGCCCCTATGTACCGGTCAGGTTCCACGCCCTGCCAGTTGTTGGGGCCATATTTTTGCGCACCGTAAGTCAACACCCTTGCTAAAGATATATAAGCGGAACTGGGTATCAATTCCATCATCAGTTTGCCAGCGTCAGCTTTGGCTTTCTGATCCCGCGCCCAATACTCTTCTACTTCCGGCGGCGTTTCAAACTCCGCTCCTTCGTACATTTTCTGGTCAATGTTCATCCTTTAGCCCTCCAACATCTTTATATCCTTTTTCCCACAAGGTTTCATTTCGTGACAAATCCCGCCGGAGTATTGGCACATAGGCACTAAAAGCCCCTCGAATTCCGGACAGCGTTCCAGCACCTGACTGCACATTTCAAAAACTACTTTCCGTGTTTCAGCGCTTGCCTGATTGCAAAGCCGTTTGTTGGCTATGGTCATGAGCTCTTCGGCGTTCATATCCCATATCATAGTAACAGGCGAATCCTGGGGCGCTTTGTTCCGGTCATAGGCTTCTTGACGGTCATTACGCTGGCTGCGGACATATGGCTGGGCGTGGATGTGTCGGCAAAGGTGGACGGATACCCAGGACGGGATATCTTCCAGCAAAAACGAAAACCGCAGATATCTGATGGGGCTGTGCCTGGCCGCTAAAATGGCATGTTTCCAGTTAAGGTCTGGCGGTGTTTTGGCTTTTAGTCCAACTGTGACCAATGCCCGCTGCTTCACTCCTGCCCAGTCATTGTCTGTTGGATAATCTATCAGCGCGATCTTCATTATTCACCCTCCAAATCCATCTTTGCGCCGCATACCGGACACCATTTCCAGTGTGGACTTCCCAGCGTCTTGCACTCTGAACAGTCCCACGCTTTTTCACCTAAGACTACTTGCGGAAGCCACCGTCCATGCCGCACACGATAAATTTCTATAGCATTTCCATTATCATCTCGCCATTCGCCATTTACGAAACGCAAATGACCTCCAGCAAAGTACTCAGCCATCACTATTCCTCCTTTGGCGGTTCTGGAATCGGCATCCAGTGTGTGACAAAATCCGACACAGCGCTAAATTCTTCTCCGTATTCTATACTCTCCCACCAACCCTCTGGAATTAAAAAAGCGTCATTTTCATCGTCATATTCCATATCAATGTAATCATTGTTCCAAACATACGCCGTATGTTCTGTGTCGTGCTTTCCATCCGTATAAAACGCTTTTGCTACGATGCGGATAAAACCGTTTGGATTAGAATAATGCCTCCGCTCAGCGCAGATAATAACATCTTGTTCATTCTCCGGCAGCCTATCCTTGACGCTGATCCACTTCTGTACCGGAGCAACGTCTGCGGCTGAAATCTTGTTAAGTGCATCTTCCAGCTTTGCGTATTCGGACGGATATAACTCCAACGAATTGCAAGCATTAACTATTGCTCTTTTCCGCTCGATATAGTCAGTCATTGTCAGCACCGTCCTTAATCATCACACGCAGTTCAACAGTTTTTCCGTCTTTTCGTGTCCATTCATAACCGAAATCGGGAGACCCAATTTTGTTTGCTTTTGCACATAGAAAATCCCTAACGGCACATAAAATTTCATCTTCTCGATCTTCCCACTCCAATAAATGTGTTCTTGCTTTCCCTAAACGTCCAATGCGCAAAGTTCCAGTAAGCGGCGAGCAATCTACAATGATGTTTTCTAACATCACTTTCCACCTTCTTTCCGTTCTCCGTAGCTGCAAAAATCATCATACGTGCAAGCGAAATATTGTTTATCCTCGCTGTTTATAAGTTTTATGTAGCAATCTCCGTCTGCACCCTCTGTGGTCTGTACATATTCTCTTGTATACTCCATAAAATGTTTACAGTCTCTACACCGTACCACAGGAACAACATCTGCGGCAGGTATATGATCGATTAAGCCGATTGCCTGTTCTACAATGTCATCCTTATCGTCATATGGATGACTTGTATCAATATTTCCGATAACATTAGTAGCTATTTTTTGCTCGATATACTTAACTATTGTCAGCACCTTCTTTCCGTTCTCCGTAGGAGCAGAAGTCATCGTCTGCTGTATTCAAACCACCTTCTGCAGCGTAATAAGGCAGTCTTTGGCAAAACTTAATATCAGTGAAATGTTTGCCGTATCTGTAATACTTGCAATCCTTGCATCTAACCACAGGGACGGCATCAACGGTTGGAGCAATTTTAATAGAGTTTATGACATCTCTCATTGGGATTAATAAAAGGCCATCATCTCCGAATCCGTATTCTGCTGTAATTCCGTCTTTTAATAACGCGTCAGCATCTATCAATCGCATAATCATTTCCTCCTTTTGAATTTTCTGTTCTCTCGCTCACTTTCACACCTGTATGGGCAGAAAGCACGGTCACAGATATTCAGATCAAAGAAATTCCTTTCAATGCACCTAAAGGGACAAGCAGGGGTAAAGCAATACATATTTCCTGCATGTAGCAACCTATCTTCGTTGCTGATCAATTCCATTATTCGTTATCTAAATCTGCTATTGTCCGGAAGATCGGGTAAAACTGCTGAGGCACGACGGCGTTTCCAAGGCATCTAAGTCTGTCCACCCTATGGGGAACCCCATGAGCCACTCTACCCACGTCGGGTTCAGCTGGCCACCAACCACTACATCCAGGCTCGCCCCTCCTTTGCCGTGTTTCTGTCCAGCGCCACGCGCATTCTGTGCTTTCGGCGTCGGAAACATTTTCGCGACATTGGCCAACTGATCTGTGTGGTTCCGTCGTCCCTCCCTTGTCAGGTGTTTCATAGAGTTCCCCCCCTTGCAGTCTCTCGCGGTCGGCGTGGGCCACGATTGCAACCCTGTCCCTTCTGTGCGGGGCGTCGACGGCACAAGCCGGAATAACAAACGCCTGGCAGGAGTAGCCGATGCTTTCCAGGTCAGATAACACCGTGTCGAGCGCCATGCTGACGATTCCAGCAACGTTCTCACCAACGACCCAAGCGGGCCGGATCTCTTGTATAACTCGCAGCATTTCCGGCCAGAGGTAACGGTCATCCTCCTTGCCTCTGCGCTTCCCGGCTGTACTGAACGGCTGGCAGGGGAATCCTCCTGAAATAACGTCAACTGTTCTAAGTCCTGTTCGCTCATAAAAATCCTCCTTTGTCAGCGTCCGAATATCTCTCCACCTTGGTACATCAGGCCAGTGCTTTTCCAGTACCTTTGTAGGGTAGTCCGCCCATTCGCATTGTCCAACCGTCTTGAATCCAGCCCACTCCGCTGCTAAATCAAGGCCGCCTACCCCGCTGAAAAGCGATAAATGCGTCATCTTTTCTCTATGCATGCCGCATTATTCATCCTCTCTGATCTCCACCATTATCCGTGGATTATCCCTATCCAATTCCACCGGCATATCATAGCTTTTTACATACTTGCGGCCATCACCGGCCAGCACCCCTATGTCCTGCAAAGCATCCAGTATAACTTTGCTGGCTCCGGCTTTTACGTTGCCATCGTCCCGGCGCATATCCGGTTCCCAGCAGGTTATGTATACCTCGCAGGGGTAATTCCTGACCGGCTTTATCCGTC
>CALYSH010000184.1 GCA_945485625.1 uncultured Lachnospiraceae bacterium
CATTGCGCATTTCCAAAGCCGGGGCATACAACCTGCTGAACAGCCCGGATTTTCCGACTTTGCGGATTGGCGGGCGGAAGCTGGTAATGAAGCAGGACTTACTGGAATGGCTGCGGAGCCAAACCAATAGAAAGGGGTAAAATCACGGTCAAGAGCTGGGAAAAACGAATATTTCCCGATAGCTGGAGCCGAGACATACTCTGCATCGTCCAGACAAAATCTATCGGAAAATCACGCCGCTTTCCCAGCTCAAAAGCCGGGAAAAATTTGTAAATGAGGAGATTTTTTATGAAAACAGGACTTACGAAAAAGCAAAAGGTCACAGAGGTATTCTACAATGCCAAAGACCCCACCGCAGAAATCTACACCCACGATACCAAGCTGAAAAAGCGGCTGCTGTCCTATGCTGCCAAGTACCCGGAGTTATGTCAGCAGACCGATGATGACGGGCAGGGTGGTCTGTGGTTTGAGATTAATAAGAACAGGATCAGTATTCGCCTGACAGCGCCATATAGTGAGGAACGACGCAAAAAGTCCAGCGAATACGCCAAAAAAACTGCGGTAATTTGCCACAGATTGAAAACATGAGAGTTTGCCTATGGAATAATAGAGAACAATGGAAAAGAAAACGTAGATGGAAAAATCGACGCAAAAGCTGGTAGATAAATAATGCAGAAAAAGCAGAAAAAGGCAGTCAACACTCTGTTTCCAGAGTCTTGACCGCCTCGTATGTAACTATAGGGGCTTGGAGCAATGTCGTTCTGCCGTTATTGGATTCTCATTCAGGTAAAAAATGATTTGTGTTTTTTCCATACAGTATGGTCTTCAACCATTATCCATCCATTACAGAGAATGAACACGTCAATATCCGTCCGAAGTAGGCAGACGGAATCACAGCAGCATAGCTCTCGAGATTGGTTGGAGTCAGATTAGCTGAGATTACCATTGGAATCGCAGGAAAGGGTCATATCTGCTGAAACTTTCGCCACTGTTACACCAGAAACTTTTCTGCCCATTGTAATCCAACCATATGCGGTATTTCCGTTTTTGCTTGCAGACTTACTGATAGCATACCATGCTGAGTCATAAATCGTTACCCCCACGCTGGCGGACGTGCAACTTGCGCTGGAGCCTGTATATGTAAAACTCCCTGTTAAAACGGCTTTCCACTTTATGTTTCCGTCACTGTCATAATGGGTACTGACTTTGTTTCCTGTGACTGATCCGGATGCTCGTCCACCTTGGCTGATGATCTCAACTGTCGTATAGCTGCCATCGTTGAAATACATGACTTCTCTGTCACCCGCTGCGGCATAAGATCGTATCGGCAAAACGCACAGTGTCGTGATCAGCACAAGCAAACAACATAGCAAACGTTTCATTCTATTTCCCTCCCTGATCAATTGTTCTCCTGGTGACTTCAATCACTTCCACAGTTGTGTATCCATTCATGTCTTTTTCAAAAGATACATAACTGGCTGTAACAAATACCGCCCACAGCGCCACTGCGAAAACTGCTGCAATCAATGCAATGTGCAGAGTAACCCTCTTTGCGTTAACCGCATTCAACAGTTCCTCAGATTCCATCTCACTGACGTAGGTGGCAGCAATCTGCATCGGGTCTCCAAATCTCGTTTTGATTTGATTATACGAAATATTTTCTCCATCAGAAGCATAGCCCTGGATAGAGTTTCTCATCTTTGCCAGGATTCTCTTCTTCTGCTTCCAACTGCCCGGCAGTTCCCTGCCAATCTCCCACAGATATCGCAGGATGTGGACATTCGTCCGCATTCTCGTCCACCCCCTTTATAATTTGAAAAACTCCATGGGTTACTTCTTCATATTCTCGTGTCAGTTCCTTCAACCGCTGTTCGCCTGACGACTCCAGATGGTAGTAAACACGAGTCATGCGCTTACCTACTTGAACTTTCCTGTCAGAAATAAGCCCCTGATCCACCAGTTTGTAGAGTACCGGATACAGAGAGCCTTCCTGAGTCACGATCCTGCCTCCACTTCTGCGTTCTGCTTCCTGTACCAGCTGATAGCCGTACATATCCTCATTCTGCAAAAGTCCGAGAATAACCAGTGACATGACACCCCGGCGGAAGCTATTTTGACTGCCATCTGCTACCATGCTACCACTCCTTTCTTTTACAATTTACTTATATCACAATATATTTCTTAATTCAATACCTATTTTACAAAAATATTAGTTGACATACTGTCTTATATATGTTATATATAATTTGCAATTAGTGACAGGAGGGGATTCCGATGGACAACTAAACTATGTTCAGTGAATAAACTTAAGCAAGAAGGAGTGTGTTTTATATGAAAAAAATATGTTCTCTTACATTGTTATGTGTAATGATTCTGTGTCTAAGTATTTCTGCGGCTGCAGTAGAAGAAGATTCCGGCAAGTATGATCCAAACGCCACTTGTACCGCATCTTCAACATGGGCAGCAGCTCGTCCATCTCTCTCTCATTCTACTCCCTACACCATGTCAATTACAAATCTTGAAGAGAAGCACAGTACTTATACGAAATACTATTTCTCACCAAATGACGAGAAACTACAGATAAGCGGCACACTGAGCCAAAGTGGTGACCAGGACAATGTAGAGCGTAGCGTGAAGATACTGCTGTTCCAAGTTGGAAACGATGCAACTAATCAGGATTCCTATACCGTTAGTTTCAACGGTTCTACCTTCATATCCCACACCTTTCTGAATTTGCAGCCCAATGCCAACTACTACTTCCGAATCGATAATTTGAATTCTCACCCGCCTTATGCCAAGCGATACGTGGATGGCTCGCTTACAATCCAGTAGTCATCCCTGTGTTTCTGTACATCTCTTGATTGTCTCTATTACATGGTGTATCGGAATCGTTGTTGTATTCTTTATCCTGCGAAATGTCGTATATTTAATACTCATTTTTACAAATATAGGAACAGAGGTCACAATAATGAAAAAACTGATTTGTTTGATTTTATCACTGGTTCTGATTCTATCAATTAGTGTCCCGGCCTTTGCCGCCGAATCGTCTGATGAAACACTTACGCAGCCTGCCGCCATTACTCCCCGCTACCGTGAGACTGTGGTAGCTATTAGAAGCACCCCAGTGTATACAAACGCACCACAACTGAATGAATCGAATCCCATTATTGCATATGCTTCTGAGGGTTCAAGATTTAACCTCATTAGCGTATATGCAGTGGGAGATGTGAGCTACTATTACGTATCCATCATTGACATTGGTGTGCCATCACTTGCAAAGGCGAAGGGGTATATACTGGCCAGTGATTGTAGAATGGAAGTTGGATAAAATCTACGACCATATCACTTTATTTGCTGCATCCAGAGGTGAAGTAAGGTCATGACAAAAGGAAAGAAAATTGTTCTGGCAATCTTGTTAGTTATGCTAGCCTGCATTTTTGCTGCTGTTATTATTCTGTCAATGACACATGTAGTTTGTGAGAGCGATACGGAAGTCTGGGCACTTCCCCCCAGAAAGACAATAGATAACGTGGTGCTGAACTTAGCCATACCCGGCGAAAAATATCAGTTTTTAGGAGAATACACTGATATAAAGGGCGTGCAATGGTATATCGTTTCTGGCGTAATTAAGCATCAGATAGATGCAGGACAGGACATCGGTTTTATTAAGCAGTCAACATGTAAATTGACCTTTGGATGGTAGCGGTCTATCTGAAAACTGGTTGCCTATGCAGCGAACAAGCAGGCTTCTATATGGCTGTGTCCTACAAGTTAAGTCGGATAATGGTGGATCAAACAGCGGCACCAAATGAAGTTAATGTATACACAGCAATCATTCGTAAAAGCATTACTGGTCATCAGTAGAAGCAAGCGAGAACCCTCCCGATACTAAGGGCGCACTTCTATACGGGGTAACCCCTGTATGTGCGCTCTGTGAGACCGAACACCCCGGACAC
>CALYSH010000185.1 GCA_945485625.1 uncultured Lachnospiraceae bacterium
ATTGATATCCTTGAGTCCGGCGGTAAGGTGGTACCGGAGACCAGACGCTGGGATGACAACAAGGAAAGCTCCTACGCAATGCGCTCCAAGGAGGATGCCCAGGATTACAGATATTTCCCGGATCCGGATCTGGTACCCGTTTTCATCAGCGATGAGTGGATTGCCCGTGTGAAGGATTCCCTTCCCGAGTTCCGTACCGAGAAGATGAAGCGTTACAAGGAAGAGTTCGACATTCCGGATTATGATATTGAGATCATTACCGGTTCCAAGCATATGGCAGATTTGTTTGAAGCTACGGTAGCCATTTGCCACCAGCCCAAGAAGGTATCCAACTGGCTGATGGTGGAGACCTTACGTCTGTTGAAGGAAAAGGATATGGATCCGGAGGACATCACCTTCTCACCGGAGCATCTGGCGAAGCTGATCGCATTGACCGAGCAGAAGGTCATCAATTCCTCTGTAGCGAAGGAAGTCTTTGAGGTCATGTTTGACAAGGATGTAGATCCGGAGCAGTACGTAGAGGAGAAGGGCTTAAAGACCGTCAATGACGAGGGTGCTCTTCGAAAGACGGTAGAAGAAGTGATTGCAGCAAACCCCCAGTCCGTAGCCGATTATAAGAGCGGCAAGGAGAAGGCCATCGGCTTCCTGGTAGGGCAGACCATGAAGGCCATGAAGGGGAAGGCCGATCCCGGAAGCGTCAATGCCATGTTAAAGGAAATGCTGGCACAGATGTAATGAAGCTGTAAAATGAATAAAATAGGAAAGCCCGTTGTCATTTGGCAGCGGGCTTTTACAATGTGTATTTTATTTCGAAAACAGATATTCAATCAGCTTATGACAGGTTTCCGGATGTTTGGTATTCTTTACAATGGAAAGGATAGCAGGACCTTCTCCGGAGAAATGGAAGCTGTTATAGAAGGGATGCCCCTTTTCGATGGCAATACCCACAGCAACCGGCTCCTTCATGGTGGTTGGGTCATATGGGTCTTTGGGAAGCTCCACGGTGGTATTGTAATCCTTTGCATCGGTGAGCGCCTTCATTTCACGGGCAACTGCCTGATCCATATAGTAAAGCTTTAAGTCATATTTTTCCAGTTCTTCCGCCGAAAGAAACTCATTCAGGTCACAGAAAGAATTCAAATACGCATAGTGCTGCAGAGTGTTATCGGTGGTAATAATGGAGTCGATATCGGAAGCACTCATGTAGACCATAATCTTCTGGGTGGTACCTACCGAATCGCTGTCCATATGGGCCAAATCCATGGGAAGACCGGTTTCAAACAGACATTCCTGCTTCTTGGTATCGATTCCCAGGTATTCGCCGAAGGCATTTCCATATACATCCATATCGGCCTCCAGGCAGGTGGAATTGATACAGGCCGTGTAGAATACCAGCTCCCGTTTGTTCAGATAGAGATTTACCAATGAGCATACGGTCCAGATGACGATAATCACCACAACCACATGCCATTTATAGTAATCCCAGAAGTATCTCAATTTCTTTTTGAAGGGGGCATTTTTTATGGAAGCCCGCTCCTCCTTGAATTCATCCATTAAGGGCATAGCAAAACCATCCTTCTGTTCATGATACCTACAAATATACTTTTTTTTGCAGGTAAAGTCAATGAAGGAAAAATGAAAAAAGTATAAAAAAGGGACGCCGTGTGGCGTCCCTTTCCGAATGGAAGTATTCTTTATTAGTTACCGAACTGAGCCAGGCCTTCACTTACGCTGTAGTTGAAGTCTGTACGCTTAGAGGTAATCAAATCATTGTACATCTTTGTACCATCGGTATAACCCTTGGTAGAATAGGAGTTAAACCAGGAGTTGGTCAGACTTACGCTGCCGGAGATGCTGTTCTGGTTCATGTAGGAGAAGCTTCCGTCGGACAGCTTGACGATTCCCTGGAATTCTACAGGATAGTAAACCGTGGTGGTTTCAAACTTGTTTTCGTCATTGGACAGGGTTGCACTGTAAACGACGTAAATCCGGTTGTTGCTTTCAATGTTACTTCCGGGGTTCTTTGCGTTCAGGAAATAATATCCCACACAGGAAAAGTTGGTCGC
Source organism: uncultured Lachnospiraceae bacterium (assembly GCA_945485625.1). Classification (GTDB taxonomy): domain Bacteria; phylum Bacillota; class Clostridia; order Lachnospirales; family Lachnospiraceae; genus Acetatifactor. Next base: position 2,067 of record CALYSH010000185.1, read on the forward strand.
ATGGGAAGAGGTTGCATAGTCTGAATTGCAGTATTGGGAAATAACGGATACTGCCTCGTTGGACAACGTGGACAAATAACTCTCGCTGATGTCGCTTAAGGAAGTAACCTCCTGGTAGCTGCTGTACTTTTCAAAGCCATCACCGCCTGCAATATCGTGGGATTCCTTGTAGCCTCCTGTCAATTCGGAGAAAAGCTTAATGGGATTGATATAGCCGCGGGTGCTGTAGCCGCTATTGGAAGGAAGACGGGAGCTTCCGTATACGGAGGTGTTCTTTTCACTGGTCATTCCGTCCTTGGTGGACAGGATGTTGTAGAAATAAATCGGATAGTACACCTCTGTTGTGGTGAATTTATTTTCCGCGTGGGAAAGAGCAGACTTAAAAATAACATATAATCCGTTGTAATAACCAGAATAATTCTCCGGCTTGCGTTCCATAAAGATATATCCTGCATACTGCAGAGGAGTCTGCTGGTAATCGGTGGAATAGTTCTGCGCACAGTAGGAAGCAATGATGTCCTCGGCTTCCTTCTTTGCATATTCCTTAAAATCATCGGTCAATTCACTGTAGGAAGTAACATATCCGTCCAGACCTTCTACGGTGTAAATCTTGGAGAATTCCTTTACCTTGTAGCCCTGTTGAATGAGATATCTTTCATCCAGGTTCAGGGTCATCAGAACCTGATCACCGTTCTTCAGACTGTAGTTCTTATCGGTGCTGAAATTGTACTGATTGATTCCGGGGATGCTTCCACTATAGGTGAAATTCATGTAACCGTCGGGAGAAATGCCGGTAAACTCTACGGTGATATACTCGAAAGGATCTACCACGTTGATTTCTTCGAAACCTTCAGCTTTATATTTCTTGGACTTACCAACAAATTTTAAGCCTAATTCTTTTGCGGTCTTGTTGTCCAGCTCAAAGGAAAGCTCAACGGTGTCATCGTTGGAAAGCTCACTGCTCTTGTCCAGCTGTGCTTTTACACAACCACGGGCGGTAGAGAGCTTTGCCATGGATTTTGCTTCCTTCTCAAGAGCCTTCATCAGGTCGTCGCCGTCTTTTACCTTCACGTCCTTGATTTTCAAGGCCTTCTTTAGATCCTTGGTATATGCCTCCTCGTCGAAAACGATTGTGGCGGTACCGACGGTCTGATAGCCTTCAAACTCTACATTGACATACTTGTTCAGATTGATCTTCTTGGGCTGAACCAGAATCACAATCATCAGGATAAAGAGAATCAGAAATGCGCCAAGAGCACCGGCGATAATCAAACCGAGATTCTTGGGCTTTTTCGGTGCTGCTGCGGGAGCGGGTGCAGGAGCAGGAGCGGGAGCGGAAACAGGCTCGGAAGCTGGTGCGGTAGCACTTTCCGGAGCTGTTGCTGTTTCTGCAGGCTGTCCGCATTTGGGACAAAACTTGGTGCCATCCTCTATCTGGGCACCACATTTGGAACAGAACATAATAAATCCTCCTTAAATCTTTTGTGTTGAATACCTTACAGGGCTATTTGGAAAACTTTGCATAGTCTTGTATATTCCAGCAAATTATACCGAAAAATGATGAAAAAAGCAAGCTTGAAACTTTGCCCGGATTGAGATATATTTATAATACCAGGGTCAAAAGGTCTTTTCACACATGAGCTTGCTCAAATGTGTGTAAAAGACCTTGGGACCCGCCAAGATATGAGCATAAAAGTGGGATGATAATCCCACGATATGCGAATATCTTGTAGGATTGCGGAAGTACGAAGTACGGGCAATCCGTAGGTATTATAAAGAGGTACCGGGATGCCTTGGATTGCGGAAGTACGAAGTACGGGCAATCCGTAGGTATTATAAAGAGGTACCGG
>CALYSH010000186.1 GCA_945485625.1 uncultured Lachnospiraceae bacterium
AAAAGCTCTTGAATTTTCCCGAATAAACTGAACCCAAAATTCTTCATCTTTTACACTTAACTGATTATCCTCTTTATTATCTTCTGAGTTTGTATCATCAATATCATTTGATATGTCCTGTGATTCTTCTGCAATACGATATGATTGTTCCGTATTCGTTTCTGCATTATCCTTTCCACAACCAATAACCGATATGCTCACAATTGCACAAATTAAACCCAATGTAATTTTTTTTAATAAACTTTTTCTAAACACTAAAATCAAGTCCTTTCTATTTACTATATTTGCAGATAAATAGCCAATATGAATTGCCTTTCGCATTATAGCATATTATGCGCACTCGCGCCACATGATTTTTTCTGACAATCTCCATCTAAAAATTTTATTATGCTCCCTTCAATATTCGTTATCCTATTCCTTCGTATAGCCGGGCGCCAGTAAGGTAAATGCCTTATCTTCCTGGCCTTCCGCCATACGAACCTCTATCGTATGCTCTGCCACGGTGTCCTTGTCAATTACAAGTACTACGTTAGAGTTATTCCATCCGCCCGCGGTTCTGCCCTGAAGAGTCATTACCTTTTCTCCGTCCACATATACTTCTGCTTCTCCGAAATCGGCACCGTTGGCCGTTTTATAGTTAAGCAGGAAATTCTTACCGTTCAGTGTTACGGTAAAACTCTCGTTCCCCGCAGTTTTGTCATGCTTCCAGTTATCCGGGAAAGAAGGCTTTCTAAACCAGACTTTCATACGCACGTCCGCCGGTTACTTCACCGTAATCATTTACTGCAAACTCCAGAATGAACAAATCCGGCTCTGCGCCGAGCTCCTCCACGACATCCCGCTGATAACGGATTACGCCGAGAGAGGACGGTGTTCCGCCAAGCCCTGCATTTACAAAATTGATATTACTGCCTCCATCTGTCCCGTAAACTTCCCCAAAGGCGTCCGCAAACTGGTAAGCGTAGCCGCCCTGTGCCGTCTGCGCTCCAGCGCCCTCGGTTACGGAACCACCCAGCGCCGCAATATTTACGGTTTCACCGCTTCTTGCCTGTTCAAGCACCCGCTTTAAACGGGCATTATTTCCGGTGGATACAACCGAAGCCTTTATTCGCCCTGACAGCCGAATCCTGAAACGGTAAACTTCTTATTCCTGAATCCGCTTGGCGGCGCTCTTCAGGATACTCACAACGGCGTCATAGGCCGGCTTGGGTTGATAATTCTTGTCAAACAATCTGGAATTCGTGGTATCTCCATCCCGATAATGGTCCTTCAGGCCGAAGAAGGTAACATTTGTGATATTGGCAGGTCCTCCTCCGGCAGTGTCTGCTTTGAGGAGCATGTTGAACACGTTTTTGTAAGCATTGCCCTGCTTCTTAAACTGCATCTCGGTTTCTTCGTCCACACCGATGGATAATTCCGTAATATGAATTTCCAGATCCAGCTTTGCAAACCTGCGGATGGTACCGTCCAGCACATCCAGCCCGGGATAACTGATTCCCCAATATCCCTGCATACCGATTCCGTCAATCAGACCCTCCTCCTTCAGACTCTCGCACAGATTATAGATGGCCGTCCTTTTTGCAGACATATATGTGTTAAAGTCGTTATAAAACAGCTTCACATCCTCTGCCGCATACTTTCTCGCATAGGTAAATGCCATTTTGACATAGTCCGGTCCAATGGTTTCGTACCAGGGATTGGGCGTCCCGTTATTGTCCCTGCGGCACATAAATCCACTGTCCTTATCCCCGTTATCCGGATCCACCGCTTCATTTACCACATCCCAGCAATATACCACTCCCGGGTAATTTTCCTGCACATGGGTCAGAAGCTGCGCAATATAGCTCTCCATACGTGCCAGCATTACCTCTTTTCCTACATACTCTCCTCCATCATCATACCCCTCCCTGAAAAACCATTCGGGAGCCTGGGTATGCCACACCAGAGTATGACCACGCATTTTCATACCGTTCTCCTGACACCACTGCAGGGTCGGATCGATATTGTCAAACTTCAGGGCCGGACTTCCGTCTCCGTTTTCAAGATTCTTCTTTGATCCACTCTGATCCAGTATATAACAGCTCTTCATCAGATTGGTCATGGTACAACTGTTAAACTGCTCCTTACACAGTGCCATATACTCCGGCATATTTAAGGTCTGATTCTCCAGCGTACTTCCGTTGATACCCACACCTACGGTAAAATAATCAGCCGCCAGATCCTTAAGGCTGACCTGCTCCGGCTCTGCTTCCTCCCCAAAAGTACCCTCGTCACCGTCTGTAAGTCCCACCGTACCTTCGGTTGTTTTTTCGGCCTCTTCCGTACCTTCGGCGGCATCCGGGCTCTCTGCCGCTGTACCCTCAGCTGTGTTTGCTGTCTCCTCCGCCGCATCGGATACTGCAATACTGTCCTGCTGATTGTCTCCGGAAGATGACACCTCCTTCTGACCACAGGCACTACATGTCAAAAACATCATACAAAAAATAGCATATACAATACGCTTCATAATAAGTAAATTTTCCTCCATGACATACGAATCACCACTCCGCAGGCGCTTCCCGGTCAGAGAAGTCGCTCCGTTGAGAACTTTCGCCAAAGCTCCGGAATGCTTTATTCGTAATTGTACCATATTATTGTCCTTTCCGCACCCTTGTAAGTACGAATTATTTTTCAATAACATAGCAAATTTTATATTCATTTTGTGGGTAATAAAATATTTCGATATAATGATATCAGGGTCAAAATGTCTTTACACACATGAACAAAAGGAAAGATAGCTCAAAATCCTTATGTTTCATTGTTGGGGACCTTTGACCCCTACATCATATGGTTCCTTTATTTTCCCGCAGCAAATTTGCAGCCTCTTGACGTCTGTTTTCTCGCATCAGCTTTTCAAACTCGCTGTATACAGACTTATTACCTTTTCCCCGCATAGCGCGAACAAATATTTCCGCTGCTTCATTTTTCGGCTGATAGTGAATATGATGTAGAAAACCATTCCAAAGCTGTTTCTTTTCATAGCAGGTACGGATGTCACATCTGCCACCCTTAAACATCCTGTCTAAAACCGCTGTTAAGAATTTTCTGTCCTGATTCTTAAGATTCCGTTTTTTCGGATTATCATTTTTATAATTCCGATAGTTCAGTTCATCTACAACCTTCATAATATCTGACAAATTCAGACTATCCGACAAAGAAAGCTTTTTAGTATCAATCAGAAATCTAACCAACGTGTTCTTGGATGCAATATCAGGAATATCTTCATCATGTTCAAGAATGTATGCAAGCGAAAGAGCATACTGCCTTTCGCTGAGAGGGCGTGACCCCGATAAAAGATTATAGACGATTGTCTGTATCGTTTCTTCTGCCTCTTCTTCAGTTTGTATTATAAATTCCTGTGCTTCGGTATTCTCATGAAATGCCACACGTTCAAAATCCTTTTCAAATACAGAATGCCCGGCCTCATCAAAATCGCCAAACCCGTATGTAACAAAGTAATGCAAAAGCTGGTCAAATACCAATTCCTCCGTGGAGAATGCTCGGACACTCTGTGGAAATCCCTTATAAAACGGTTCCGTTCCGGTGGGATTCGAACCCACGACATCATGAGACCAAAAGAAGTAAATCCGATTAGCTGCCAAAATTAATATTAACAGATTTCTATATGGATGGAAATAAACTCATGGTTTAATGTCTGCGCATACAACATGTAATTTAATGCCATGCACTCACCTCTCTAAATCATTCCAAAATACTCCAGTGCATCTCGTATCGCCTGTCTTCGCTCCGCTCCGGTCCGCGCTCGTCAAATCAAGCTCGTCCAACTCCAATTCCACCTCAACATAATCATCCGCTTTCCGTTGAGACAAAAGAAC